>JAISBK010000172.1 GCA_031266255.1 Treponema sp. | reverse complement strand
GGGGGGAGGGCAATTCATTGTAACATAATGACTTACAAGCTATTTTCACAATAATACTACTACCTTTTTATAACAACATACCGCTGTTTTTTATACACCGCATCATACCCCGGTATTAGAACCGGTTCATCTGCAGCTCAAGTGTTTACGAACTTTCTTCAAAATTCGTAAAACCGCTTGTATTGATCTATAGCACATTCATTTTTGTTTGTCTAGGGCATTTTCAAATTTTTCCGTAAAATTAAAAAATAATAAGGCCTTTATCGGCAAAAATGACCCCCTTCCTGGAGGTACCGGACCAGTCCCCCAATACCCCCTTATATATTTTTGGTTAGGGTGCTAGACTAGGCCAACATGTCGGAATACAGAACTGAACGGGTGGGACGTCTTATCCAAGAAAAAATCGGCGCCCTCATTGTGGAAGGTAAAATCAAAGATCCACGGGTACATCCCTTTCTTTCGATTACCCGGGTCTCGGTGTCCAGGGATTTTGCCTGGGCTGAGGTGTATGTCTCAAACTGTAAGCCCCACGGAGACTTGGTTAAGGGGGTCGCAGGACTGCAAAGCGCCGCAGGGTTCATCCAGAGTCATCTTGCAGGGCAGATGCATATACGCCAAACTCCCCGGCTCCGCTTCCATGAGGATACGAGCATCCGGGAAGGGTTTGGCTTAATCAAGAAGATCGAAGATCTCCAACGGACCGAGGTTATGGATCACCATGAAGAGGACTAAGTATGGGGCTAGGGATATCTCAGGTTGGCTGTTACTTAATAAAAGACCGGGAATCACCTCTTTTGATGCTCTTGAGGAGGTAAAGCGGGTCTTTTCCACCGCTAAGGTCGGTCATACCGGTACCTTGGATAAATTTGCCTCAGGCTTGCTTCTGGTGCTGGTGGGCAGGGCGGTAAAATGTGCTTCCTGGTTTTCCGGGAGTGATAAACAGTATGAAGGCACCATCTGTTTTGGCAGGGAAACCGATACCCTTGACCCTGAAGGAGCGGTAGTGGCAGAAGGGAAGATTCCTTCCTGGGAAGCAATCGAAGCAGTGCTTCCCCAGTTTCGAGGGGATATACTCCAGACCCCGCCTGAGTATTCCGCGGTTCACGTACAGGGCATACGGTCTTCCCGGCTTGCCCGGATGGGGAAACCTGGGGTGCTGCCACAACGGCCTGTATCGGTATATGCCCTGGAACTCAGGGACTACGCGGTTTCCCGTGAAGGCACTTGTTCTCATGCCCAAATCCGGGTGCACTGCTCCAAAGGTACGTATATTCGCGCACTGGCTCGGGATATTGCCCGGGCAGCGGGATCGCGGGGACATCTCACTGCTTTGCACCGTACCTGGATTGCGGGTTTGCAGGTCTCTCAGGGGCTTGATGGGGCGGATCCCCTGCTTGTCCAGGCGTTGCGGCCTCTTGACCAATCGATCCTGGAAGCCCTGGGGATTCCCTATTTTGTGGTGAACCCTGAAGCGGTCTTGCCCCTGATCCACGGTAAACCCTTGGATCCCCTGGTTGACGAAGCTACCCTACACCGTCCCCCCCAGAAGGGATCCCCCGTTCCCTATGCTGGGGTTTGCAGTGAAGCTGGGGACTTGCTTGGCATTATAAAAGAAATAGAAAAGAAAGAAAAGAAAACCTCCTGGGCTTATGGATATGTCTATGCGCGTCCTTGACTGGCAGGGATTGGTAGGGGGGACGCCAGGTATCTATGAAGAGACCGCCATGACCATTGGGGTTTTTGACGGGGTACATCGGGGACACCAAGCGTTGATAAGCAAAGTTGTCCAGCAGGGCCTCATGTCTACGGTACTCACCTTTCGGCAGAGCCCTAAGCGAATCTTAAACCCCCAAACCTATAGGGGGGATATTGTCAGTCTTTCCCAGAAGCTGGCCATCTTTGAAGCCTTGGGGGTTTTACAGACAATTCTCATTGACTTTTCAGGAAATTTCAGTACACTAAAAGGACGGGAATTTATGGAAGTCTTGATAGCCCGGGGGAAGCTTGCGTATTTGGCCATTGGGAGTAATTTTCGTTGTGGATACCAGCTTGATACGGATGCAGCTTGTATCAGCACGATGAATGCAGCGCGGGGGATCACTACTGAGGTGGTTCCTCCGGTGGAAGAAGGGGCTTTACCGATAAGCTCAAGCAGTATCCGCGCTGCCATAGGAGCCGGGGATTTTGCCCGGGCCCGGGCAGCCCTAGGCAAGAATGTGGCCATAGATCTGAGGGGTATAGTCCCCACGCCTGGGGCAGGAGGCTTGTTTTTTGACCTCGCCTCATCCTACCGGGTTCTTCCCCCTGAAGGCCAATACAAGGTTATCCTATACCCGCAAGGGGAAACCCATGCAGGAACCGTCGTAGAAATTTCCATTAGCGCGGGAAAGATTTTCATCCCTTCAAATGGTACGTTGCATATAGGATATATTGAATTTGTAACACTATAACAGGGTTATAGTGTTTGATGGTATTCAAGGAGTGTAATAAAAATGGCATTAAACAAGGAACAGGTGACTGCTATTGTGCATAAGTTCGGTAAAAATGAGCACGATACCGGTACATCGGAAGTCCAGGTTGCCTTGCTGACTGAGCGGATAAATCAGCTCACGGAGCATTGCAAGCAATTTAAGAAAGACAAATCCAGTCAGCGGGGGTTATTGATTCTGGTCGGTCAGCGCCGGCGTATGTTGAAATATGTGCAGCGTACGGATCTCGAAAGGTACCGGTCGCTTATTAAGGCGCTGGGACTCCGCAAATAAGGAAATTATGGTTCAAAGCGTAACATACAAAATAGCCGGAAAAGAATTGATTCTTGAAACAGGCAGAATCGCAAAACAAGCCAATGGCGCGGTCTTTGCCCAGTACGCGGGTTCAGCGGTTATCGCCACGGTCTGTTGTTCAGAAGATGCGGTGGAGGGGCTTGATTATGTCCCGGTAACCGTGGATTACAACGAAAAATACTATGCTGCAGGAAAGATCCCGGGGGGGTTCATCAAACGGGAAGGCCGGCCCAAGGACAAGGAGATCCTCGTATCTCGGCTTATAGACCGGCCCATGCGGCCCCTCTTTGAGAAGGGGTTTGGCCGGGAAATTCAAGTGGTCCCTACCACGGTATCCACGGATCAGGTCAATCCTCCGGACATCTTGGCCATCATCGCCTCTTCTGCAGCCGTGCATCTCTCTGATATTCCCTTTAATGGCCCTATCGCGGGGGTTCGGGTTTGTCTGGTGCAGGACGAATTGGTGGTCAACCCTACTTATGATCAGATCGCAAAAGCAAGCCTTGAAATCGTCGTCGCAGGTACCAAAGCGGGGATCACGATGGTGGAAGGGGGAGCTGCGGAAGTGAGCGAGGAACTGATGATCCAGGCCCTAGAAAAGGCCAAGGAAGTGATCATTGAACTGTGTGCTCTGCAAGAGCAGCTCCGGGGACTTGCGGGAAAAGAAAAACTTCCCCTGACCGAGAATACCCTCGCATTGGAAAACCAGGAGCATATCCGCAGTTTAGCCTATCCTCGATTGGAAAAGGCCTGTTTTCTCAAGGGTAAACAGGAACGCCACGAGGCTATCCATCAGGTTAAACAGGAGCTTAAAGAGGAATATGCAGAACAACTCGCGGATGAAGCTCAGAAAAAACAATTTGATGCGCTCTTTGAAGAGATGGAATATACGATTCTCCGCTCTGCTATTCTGGATAAAGGACTGCGGGTGGATGGACGAGGAACCGAAGACATTCGAGATATCCGCTGCGAAGTAGGGATTCTCAAACGAACCCATGGATCCGCGCTTTTTACCCGGGGTGAAACTCAGGCCCTGGTGGTTACCACCTTAGGTACGGTTTTTGATGAACAGGTCTACGATGACATCGAGGGGGATAAACGGGAAAATTTCATCCTTCATTATAATTTTCCCCCCTATTCGGTTGGTGAAGTGGGCCGTTTGGGCACAGGCCGCCGAGAAATAGGCCATGGAAACCTGGCCCGGCGTTCGCTTGAACCCATGATTCCCTCCAAAGAGGTGTTCCCTTATACGGTACGGGTGGTTTCGGAGATCATGGAATCTAATGGTTCTTCCTCAATGGCTTCGGTCTGTGGAGGGACCCTCGCGCTGCTCCATGCAGGGGTTCCCATGAAGAAACCCGTGGCAGGTATTGCCATGGGACTTATCACCGAAGGAGACCGTTATGCCGTGCTTTCAGACATTCTCGGCGAAGAAGATCATCTGGGGGACATGGACTTTAAGGTGGCTGGTACCGAGAAGGGAATCACCGGCTTCCAGATGGACATTAAGATCGCCGGGGTAAGCCTTGAAATTATGCAGAAGGCCCTGGATCAGGCCAAGCAGGGCAGGTTCCATATCCTCACGTGTATGCAGGAGACCATCAGCAAGCCCACCGCACAGATCAGCGAGTATGCCCCCAAGATCGTAAACCTCAAGATCGAGGTGGATAAGATAGGCGCGCTCATTGGTCCCGGGGGCAAAAATGTCAAAGCCCTCTGTGAACAATACGGGGTCAGCATCAATACGGAAAACGATGGAACCGTTACGATTTATGGAAAAAATGCGTCTTCTGCAGAAGAGGCCAAGGCTGCGGTCTTAGGCATCGTATCAGACCCAGAAGCGGGAAAAATTTACCACGGTACCGTGAAACGGATCATGGACTACGGCGCATTTGTGGAGATTCTCCCCGGTAAGGAAGGGTTGGTGCATATTTCCAAGTTATCCCGGCAGCGTATCACCGCAGTTACGGATGTGCTCAAAGAAGGACAGGAAATCCCGGTCAAACTCCTGGAAGTGGATAAGATGGGACGGTTGAACCTTTCCTATATCGACGCCATTGATCCTACCGGAGAGGAAAGTCCCCATAAAGACGAGCATCGCCGGGAGTCAAGTCATCGGGACGAGCGGAGTCGCCGCCGTTAACCTATGGCAACTCCTGATCTCGTAATACCGGTACATACCCAAGAACCAGATATCAGGCTTCCCCAGTATGCGACTGCGGGAGCCGCGGGGATGGATATTCGTGCTTTTCTCAAGGAAGGGGTATGTATTGCCCCTTTAGAGCGGGTACGGATTCCCACGGGACTCATCTTTGAGATTCCTCCAGGGTATGAAGCCCAGGTCAGACCTCGTTCAGGCTTGGCCTGGCAGCATGGCATCACGGTTTTAAATGCACCGGGAACTATTGATTCTGATTATCGGGGAGCCTTAGAAATCATGTTAATCAACCTTGGAACCAAGTCCTTCACGATCCACCCCGGAGACCGGATAGCCCAGTTGGTCATTGCCCCGGTAAGCAGGGCCGTGCTTGCTGAAACCAGTTCAGTAGCTCCGAGTATTCGAGGAACAGGAGGATTTGGATCAACCGGAGTGTAAATCGCCGTTCGGTATCCTGGACCTTGTTTAGGTATATTATTTCCGAAGCGGTGTTTTCGTTTGTGGTGGCCTTTCTTTTTTTCTTTATTATCTTCTTTGTAAATCAATTGTTGCTTATGGCCCAGCAAATATTAGCCAAGAAGGTGCCCTTTCAGCAGGTTGCCCTCTTGGTGCTTTATTCCCTTCCTCAGGTCATTGCCTTGTCAGCCCCGTTTGCATCCCTCGTGGGAACCCTCATGACTATTGGGCGGCTTACCTCGGATAATGAGATCCTGGTGATGCTTTCCGCAGGGCTTTCCTACCGCAACATCTTTACCCCGGCTTTGGCGGTGGGTTTGCTTATTTCAATGCTTTCGCTTATTGCCAATGACATCCTCCTCCCCGCGGGAACCGTGGAATTTTACCGGCTCTACCGGCGCATCTTAGCTTCAACTCCTGCCCTGGAATTGGGGGCCAATTCGGTGAAGCGTTTCAAAGATACGGTGATCGTTACCGGGGACGTAACCGGTAATTCTATTGCGGATGTGTTTATTCTGGATAAGACCAGTGACGGGGAACGGCGGATCATCATGGCAAAAGATGCAGAACTCAAAGATGCGGGAAAAGAAGGCCTAAGCCTGGATCTTTCGCAAGCCTTTATTCAGTCTTCCAAGGAACTAAGCCGTCAGGACTACGATTATGCGTCAAGCGGGTTTCTGCAGTATTGGGTACCCCAGGAAGATATGATCCAGGCGGTTTCGTCCATCGGCCCCAGCCAAATGAGTTCCAAGGATGTGGGCCGTGAAATTAACACGAAAGAAGTGAACCTGCAAGAGCGCCTGGATGAACGGTATAACAAAGTCCTGATTCAGGCGCTGACCCTGGAAGACAGCCTCCGTAAAGGCCCCAAAAACGAAGCATGGAACCGCCGGGCCACGGCCTTTTCCAACATGGTAACCGAGACCCAGGCCGCTGCAGCCCTTAAAAAAGACCGGAGTCTCCATATCTATCGGGTGGAGTATTATAAAAAGTTTTCAGTTCCCTTTGGTGCCCTGTCCCTGGTGTTCCTGGCCGTTCCGCTGGGACTCTTGGTAAAAAAAAATGGGCAAGCCGTGGGCATCATCTTTGGGCTTATCATCTCGGTTATCTATTGGACCTTACTGTTTGGCGGACAAACCATGGGTTTACGTCTGGGCTATCCGCCGTTTTGGTCTATGTGGCTTCCCAATATCTTAGCGATCTCTACAGGGCTGGGCATGAGTATTCTGAGGATCCGGCAATGACCAGTCATTGCACCAGGAGCTGGGGTGGATGATTCTAGATCGGTATTTGATTAAACAATTCTTTCCGATTTTTGTGGCGGCCATCTCCATGTTTGTGCTGCTCCTGTCGCTTATCGATCTCTTTGCCAATCTGTGGCGCTACCTCAATTACGAAGTTCCCTTACAGCAGATTCTCAAGGTGTGCCTCTATTATATACCGAAAAGTGTTTCCTATGCCCTGCCTATCTCCCTGCTCTTTGCTGCGGCCTATACCCTGGGGGACCTCTATAGCAGGAATGAACTCACCTCCATTTTTTCTTCGGGGATTCCCTTCTGGCGCTTCAGCCTTTCCCTGCTCTGGATTGGTTTGGCCTTCTCGTTTTTTTCCTTTCATTTTGAGGATAGGGTGGTAATCCCCACCTTCAAGGTCAAAAACGACCTTTCCCGGGTGCTGCTGCGCCAGTCCAGGACCGAGAATAATTCGGACATTGTGATCAAGGCAAAAAACGGCAGACTCATATATGCGGTGGATTATTACGATTCCCAAGCCCAGATATTAAACGGTTTGAGTATCATTGAGCAAGCTGAAACCGGTACCTTCTTGTCTCTGGTGCGGGCGCCCAGGGCATCCTGGACCGGTACCTATTGGGCCCTTTCCAATGCCCTCATCTATAGCTGGGAGGAAGGTTTGTTACGAGCAAAGCCCTTGATCGATACGGAGGTATACCAGGAGCATCCTGATACCTTTCGGAGAAACTCCATGCAGGCAGAGGAGCTTCCTGCTCGGGAAGCGGCTTTGATGGTGGCGGATCTCAAGGCAGCAGGTCTTCCCTTTATACAGGCCCTGGCAGACTATTATCATCGGTATTCTTTTGCTTCCGCATCATTTTTGGTGATGATCCTGTCTATTTCTATGGGAGGACGGTTTAGAAAGAACATCCTGCTCATGAGTCTCAGTTCCAGCCTTGGGGTGGCGGTGGTTTTTTACGTGATGGAGATGCTCAGCATGATGATGGCCCGGCTTGGGTATATTCCTCCCCTAGTAGGGGCATGGTTTCCGGTGGGCTTTTTTGTACTTATCGGGGTCCTGCTCCTGCAGAGTGCGAAAACCTAAGCGCCGGATTGAGGGGGTAAAGACAACAGGGACACCACTAGTATGGGATGATGCTCATCACCATAGCAATTAAGTGCCCCCATTGCCAAAGCCCCACTATAACCCGAACGTTTTCTTAGAAGGGGAATTGTTTGTAGTTGCTCTTGAGGAAGTCCGAAGGGGGACCCATGATAACGGTTTTCCCATCCGGGTTAACGGTGATTTTTCCCACATGGGGAATATCCTGTCCGTTAGACGGCGTTTGGCCCTTGAGCAGGTTATTGGCCAGAACCACGGTAAGGTAGCCCAGCTTCCCAGGATCCCAAAGGGTGGAAGCGGTGAGGGAACCGTCCTCAAGGTAGGGGCCGGAATCGGTGGGCATCGCGCTGCCGACGACGGTAACCTTACCGGTCAGACCCTTTTCCTGAACCGCCTGGGCTGCCCCGATGGGGGTGGGGGTGCTGACGCAGACGACCCCTTTCAGGTTAGGATAGGCGGTAATCAGGTCCAGGGTTTTCTGGTACGCCACCTGCTGTTTTTCATCCGTGGGTATACGGTCGGAGACAAGATTCAGCTGGGGGTACTTTGTTTTGGCATATTCCAAGCCGTAATCAAGCCAGGCATTAAGATTCGCCGCGGAAAGGCCGCCTGTAAGGACCGCGTAATCTCCGGAATCGCCCATGCCCTGAACCAGCAGGTCCCAGATATGCTCACCGAACTGCCGGTCGTCGATCTGGTGCACCGAGAGATCCACCACCGACTGATCCGCGGAGGTATCCCAATCAAGAACCTTGATACCGGCCTGTTTGGCCCGCCTGAGAACCGGAGTAAGCGCAGCCGCGTCGTTGGGTGCTACACAAATAGCATCAACACCCCGGCTGATATAATCCTCCAGCATCCTGACCTGTTCTGCCGCGTCCGCGGTGGTGGGACCGGTGTAGATCACATTGATCCCCAGATCTTTCCCCGCCTGTACCGCCCCGGTCTCGGAAGCGTTAAAGTAGGGAATACCGACCAGCTTGGGCATAACCACTATGGTGGGTACTCCCGATGGTTGCGCTTGGTCCGAGCCGCCTTTGGCCCAAACCATACCGGTGATCGCCAGGGCAATCACGAAAAGAGAAAGATTTTTTTTCATATCAATCCTCCTAAAAAAATTATCCAAAAATACTTTTGGACACATACTTATTTTGAAAACCTGGTGGTAAAGAACTTGATGGTCAGAACCAGAAGTAAAATACCCCCCATAACAATGTTCGTCAAGTAACGGTTAACCCCAAAAATATTAAGGCCGCTGGAAATAACCTGGATAATCATCACCGCGATAATGGT
>JAISBK010000124.1 GCA_031266255.1 Treponema sp. | reverse complement strand
TCCCGCTGCTACTCAACGGCTATGAGGGCTGATGGATCCCTTTGATTCGTTCCATCTTTCCCCGGTAAAACGCGGAAGAACCGCCCTGGACATCTATGGCGTCCTGCATGATCCGCCTCACTGCCTGGGCAAAATTCCGGATTGATTCGGTACAGAGCACACCCTTGGCATCCCGCCGGATGAACCCGGAAGGATACACCGCATCAAGAATACGGATGGTTTTTAAGGGGAGAGACCGGCCCCATAAGCTATGGGCTTTGAACGGACCTTCTGAAAAAATGCTTACCAAGGGAATAATGGGTATATCTAGTTCCGCAGCAATGAAGAAAGCTCCTGGTTTAAAGACGTGAATCTGCTGGTTGTATATATAACAGTCCCCTTCAGGATAAAAATGGATAAACCGGCGATACCGGAACGCGGTTTTACAGACGGCCAACAGGTGCTGTAAGCCTTGCCGCCCTTGGGGAAGGGGAATCCCGCCAAGGAGCCGGATAAAGGTACCGAGGATAGGCGTTTCAACGGTCTCTTCCAACAAGGTATGCCAGGTACGGCAGGGCAGCAGCGCGCCGCTTATGGAAACCGGATCCAATGGGGTGGTATGGTTGGATACCAGGATTGCCTGGGAAAAGCCGGTGAGTTTTTTCAGGTCTTCATACCGAATCCCATAGAGCATCCGGTTAACGAGGGAGGCTATCGGCCACAAGCCATAAAAGGTCATAGCCGAAGCGATCCTGAAGGGAAGGGAGCAGTTGATTAAGGGCTTACCGTGTTTATACGCCATAGAGATGCGGATTTGTGCCTGCTGAGGAACCGCCTTATTCGGGAAACAGGGTATTTTGAAACATTCCCTGTACAAATTGATTGGTCGGATAGATCTGCAGGGCCTTTTGAAACCAGGGTCTGGCCTCAGCATAGTGCTTTTGCTGATAATAGGCATACCCAATAGCAGCATAGACATTGAACCGGTCGTCTTTTTGTAAAACCGTATCTCGTTCCTTGATAATCTCCTGCATCATCTGGATTCCCCGCTTATAATGGTTAAAGGGTGCAGGGGCATACACGTACCGGGCCGCCAGCATATACTTGGCCGCGCCATTTCGGGCATCCAGTTCCAGAGCTTTCTTGGCATAGGCTTCTACTTTAAGCCCGTTTGCCAAGGCATAGGAGACCGGCCGTACCGCACAGGACTGGGAGATATGTTCCGCCAGCATTTGCCAACCTTCCGCAGTATCACCTTCCTTGAGGGCTGCCTCTGCCCAGCGTATGCCCTGCTCATACTGGGCTGCGGCCGTTTCCTTTGCCCCTTCATACTGATAGGCCCGTCCTAACATATAGGCGCAACGAGAGAGCATGAGATACCGATTCTGGCCGGAGAGGGTTTTTTCTGCTTCTTGTACGGCTTGCCGGTACAGGATCATCAATTCGTCAGATCTGAGCTGCTGTTCGTACACCGCATCCCTAAGGGGTATAAACCATACCGGTAAGGAATCCCCATAGAGAAGCGGAAGCGGTGCAGCACATAAGAGGAATACCAGTAACTTCATCATACGTATCGTTCGTATCGTTTTTTAACTCTATTACCGTAATCCCAGGGCCGAAGCTATACCCCGGCCCTGGTTCTTTCCTAGAAACGAATAGGCGCCCCGGATTTAAGCAGATCCTGGATCTCTTTATAGGGAAGCACCACTTCGATAGAACCCATCACATAAGGGGCTATCTCGTAGGGATCCCAGTGAAAGCCTAAGCCTTGGGGGGTGAGAAAGAAATTATCCGGTACCGCCACCATATCCTCAAAGAAGCCTCCTTGGGAAAGGGGCACACCGGTTTCCAGATTCCCCTGTTTTCGCAGGACTTCGAGTATAAGCCCCTCCAACTGGGACCATGCATCCGGTTCGATAAGGTCTTCCAGCATCAGGCGTTGTACGGTATCGGCGTCATGCAAAATGACAAAGTAGCGCTTTTCCCGCATACCGTGGGCGCCCCCCAGGTAATATTCCCGGTTCCGACTTATCACCAGAAGTTGGGAACCAGGAGAACTTGCCTCAAGGGTTTCGGTATATTCCCAATTCATGGACTCGGCAGGCGGACCATCGTACTCATCCAGGGGAATCGGGAGACTCAATAGAGACAGATACTCATCGGTATACAACTCCGTGAGCCGTTCGGTATATTCCTGGGGACCAAGCCCTTCGTATAAAAGTTCCTGGATAAGCTGTCCCGGCGCACCGGAAACATCCGATACCTCTATGCGCAAGGTCATCCGGGGACTCTCTTCCCCTTGATTGGGATAGAGGAGAATAACCCGTTGTTCAGTATGTTTCGAGAGGATGTCTTCGGGCATGGGGGCAATCCTAGACTTCGATGCACTGGTACACCCGGAGATAAGCAGAAGGGCAAAGAGCAGCGAGAGGAGCACCCGCCCTGGATTTCTTGTTATACTTATTAGTTTGCTCATGTATTAAGTATAATCCATGAAGTCAAGTACCACCCGATCACGGGCAGCCAAGGACGGTTTACATGATTACCATAATGGTATGAAACGGACACATTGCATGAAAACTACGAGCATTGTATCGCCAGGTATGACCACAGGAACGCGGTCATACCTCCTATTCATTACGGGATGTACCGTTCCCCAGGATCCGGCTGGGTCAGAAACCGGCGCGGGAGACCTAAGCCCCTACGCAGACCGGGAAACCCTGGAACGCATCGCTTCTGACCGCGGGTATGTTCATTGGAAAGTCGCCCGTTTTTTTGCTTTACATGAATTGGATAATTGCAGGGCCGATAACCGGTGGGAACACACCTGGCTTTCCGTATATCCCCTGGTTATCTACCATGCGGATACCGGCCTCCCCCGGTATTATGAGTTCCGGGTGATCCGGGATGGTACGGAAATCGGCGCCATTACCGGGGTTGCGGAAAAAGCAGAAGGGATTCCCATTCAATTTGTGCTGCCCTTTGCACCGAACATAGCCGGTGAAAACGCCCGGGCCGTTAGTGCGGGATCCAAAAAACTGCTGGATACGGCATATCCCGGACGCATGCTCATGGAGGGGGCGAGAGCGGGCAGATCCGTTGACGCGGCTACCGGCGCTGAAGATACCCGGGTCTACCCTGCCAGCATGAAAGGGGCGGATTTTCTTGCGGCCGCCAGCCCAGCCCAACTTGAAGCCTTGGGTATAAGCACCGAAGCCCTACGCCACCGGTACTGTTCCGCAGCCCAGGAAAAGATGCGGGAACTGGCGGTTTTTTGGGAAGCGGTTGACGCATTAACCGGCCACATCCTGAGTATGTCCGAAGAGGAACTGCGTACCACCTTTGGAGATGAATCCCCTCAAGGGCGGGGGATATCCCCATCCTATTCAGACATCTACCTGCTCTATGATTGGTACTGCAAAGAAACCTGGGCTGATTATCCGGTTTACTGCGGGCCGAATGTCATCGCCTTTACCATGCTGGGACTGGGCACCACCTCGGGGTATCCCGGCATACCGACCGCCCCTAATACATCCCAGCTTCAAGCATATTATCGGGCGGTGGAATTAAGGATGGGCAAAGGCCCCAAGCTGTATTACTGGTTTGCAGGGGACTCGCTTAACGGCTGGCTCCGTACCTTAACCGGGGACCGGTATAGCCTGGGCGCGCATGGGGGGTTTCCCATGGTCGTGGATCATAGGTGGGGCGGCATTAACCGTGCAATCCGAGACCATAATCTGCCGGTTATTTCCCTGCGGTGGCCGAAAATCGAATCCTTTGCCGGAGGCTTTCATTACCGTACAGTCATCGGCACCAGGAAGCCGAATACCTCCCTCAGCCTCAAGGTCCTGTGGTGGACGGTAACGGCTCCTCTGTGGGCTGAGGGTCAGTACCGTATGCACGATAATGGGGCGGATCATCGTAACTGGTGGGAAAGTCCCTCGTTGTATCATTTTCAGGCGGCAAGGGTCATCAAACATTGATACCACTTTAAACAGACGTGCGTTCGACAAGAATCCGTCGAACTCACGTTAAACCAATCATCTCTTGACCGGTTTTCATGAAGACCATGGTATGAGGCGGTACAGACGAGGTGATCCACACGTTGCCCCCGATAATACAGCCCCGGCCAATGACGGTTTCACCGCCCAGGATGGTGGCCCCGGAATAAATGGTTACGTCATCTTCGATGGTGGGATGCCGTTTTTGGTTTGCCTTTTCCTTTTTGACCGAGAGCGCCCCCAAGGTAACCCCCTGGTAAATCTTGACGTTCTTACCGATTATCGTTGTTTCCCCAATGACCACCCCGGTGCCGTGGTCAATGAAAAAAGATTCCCCAATGGCCGCGCCAGGGTGAATGTCGATACCAGTACGGCCGTGGACCAGTTCGCTCATCATCCGGGGGATGAGGGGTACCTGCCGGTTCCAAAAGAAATGGGCAAGCCGGTGTACCGTGATGGCCTCAAAACCAGGGTAGGAAAGGATCACCTCTCCCATGCTCTGGGCTGCAGGATCTCCCTTAAAGGCTGCTTGCATATCCAGGGCCAAGGCTGCCCGGATAGCGGGGAGTTCTTCAAAGAAGTCGTCTACAATGAGTTCCGCCACCGCATGGCACCCTGCATTACCGCAGGATAAATCCCGGTAACCGGTCCGGGAAGCAAAAACAATGCTCTTCTCCACCTCCCTCACCAGTTCGCGGGCAATATGGTAGGACTTTTCTGCGGTAATCAGTTGCAGGTTATCATGATCCAGCCCTTCATGCTCCCGAAATCCCGGGAAGATGAGTTCGTCCAAATCCCGGAGTACGTCTTTGATGCTCTCCCGATTGGGAAGATTTATCCCGCCGCTATGATTCACCAGGCCATAAGAACGGTATGAGTTAATCAATGTTTCGATGCTGTTATGGAGTCTATGCATGGGTTCCTTTCCTATACGCTGAACAGGCTGCCTTTGTTCGTACCAGCTGTCCACTTCCGCATACCGGAGAAAAAGGCCTGAATTTGAGGTTCCTGCTCCTTAACCACCAGTTCTCCGAGTTCGATGAGTTCTTTTTTTCTGAAAAAGTTAAAGGGACTCACCTGATCTGCGGTATAGAGGGTAAGATCCGCCAGGGACTCTTGCTTCCGTCCCATCACCTGCAGGGCCACCTCGATAGCCCGGTACACGATCTGAGGTCCGGTCCGTAAGGTAGAAACCGGTACCGGCTTAAAATCGCACACATTTACTGCCAAGACCCGCTTAAAGCCCTCGTCCCGGGCAATACGCACCGGCATATTGTCCGCCAAGCCTCCATCTACCAGACATTGGGATACCCCCTCCTCTTCAACAAGCAGGGGTTCAAAAAAAGCGGGAAAAGACATAGAGGCCCGTAAGGCTCGTGCAACCGAACCGGAACGCAGCACCAATTCCTTACCTGAAACGAGGTCTACCGCGTTGCAGCGGAAAGGGATCGTTGTTTCTGCAAAGGTCTTTCCCTGGGTAAGTGCTTCAAGCAGTTTGAGAATACCCTGCCCTGAATCAACCCCCTGCCGGGTGGTGAAGTTTCCCAGTATTTGGCCGGTTTGAAAAAACTTACCTACCGGACCGTTTAACTTAAATACGAAACTATCCAGATAAGCCGTGATATCGAATTCTTCCTGTACAAACCGGATAAGCTCCCCAGGGCTTATCCCGCAGGCATAAAGCCCTCCGACAATGGCCCCCATGGAGGTCCCTACCACCAGGGAAGGCTCCGGGAATCCCCGATCCGCAAAGGCCTTCAAAATTCCCAGATGGGCAAGCCCTTTAGCTCCGCCTCCTGAAAGCACCAAGGCCCACGCTCGTTTTTCATTTTTTTTCATGAGTTTCATTTTTTTTAATACAGTTTCGTGTTGCCTTATTGGGTATCCACGGAGCGGTGACGACTCTTGGTATGCTTTGTTTATAAGAAAGATGCGTCGGGCTGAAAAGCGGTCTCATTACTATACAAAATAGTCTATTTCTTCAGGGTAAACAAGGGGACGTAAGTAACATGAGTTCGATGGAAAGCTAAACGTCATGAGCTTTCAATTTCAAGCTGTACTCTGTAGCCGGCGTAGTGATTCACCAATTCCGTCTTGTTCGTTTCATTAAGGAGACTAAAAAACACCAACAGCCGTTTTTTTAGGGTACTTAAGCCAAGGTTATAGGTTCGGGCAATAATCTCATACTTCTCCCCGGCAAGTACTTCCCGTAATAGCAGCACGTCCCGGGGGGTAAAATAATCCGGGGACAATCTCAGTTCGGTTCCTTTCACAAAAAATGTCCGGTTTGGAACTTGTTCCTGAGAACCGTTACGCAGAAACCCCTAGGGTACTGTCCATACTGATGGGTCTAATAGCACCCAGCACTTCTCTTGAAATCGAGAGAGAACCGGAACCACTAAGGTTCATAATACCTCCCCATGAACTGATAGATAGGGAGAAATATAGCACACGTATGTGAAAAAAACAAGGATATACCCGTATATAGATCGTCTATAAAAGTCTATTATCGGTATATACTTTTTATAGACTTTTATAGACCAATATATACCGAAAATAGACCAAAATCATGTTGTCAAAAGAGAAAAGAGGGCTATATTTATGATGAGTACGATTATTTTTAGTTTAAAGGATGACCTCATGAAGAAGGTCATTGCTTTACTGATGATAGTGGTGGTATTCTCAACTACCGTGTTCGCCGCGCCGTTATCCCAAGATCAGATGGCTGCGGAGGAGGTTATAGCACCTCAGCAGAAAGCTGCAGAGCCGCAAAACAGCCCAGATACTTTTGTATTACCGTCAATGGTTATGAGTTATGATATCCAGCGTGTTGATTTATTGCGGCAAAGCAGTTTTTTTATACTCGACGGAAGGTATTTAAAGTACAAGGAAATGGAGCCCTTGCTTTTAACCACTCCGGGAAATGAAAAATATCTGCACCGTGCCAAAGGTTGGGAGATTTCGACTTGGGTTAACGTAGGTATTGGCGTGGGTGCTTTTGTCTCGATGCTGGTTATTAACCTGGTCCCGGATATTCCCAACAAGGAACTGTGGAACACAGCGACAGCCGCTACTGCCCTGGTTGAAACGATAGTAGGTGTTTACAGCTATCAAGCAAGATTTGACAATATGCAGCGTGCCATTAAAAATTATAATATGTCCATTATGGGAGTTCCGGTATCGGTTCGTTAGGATTGGATGAAGTTCGCTGGTATGTTTCATCATACCAGCATTCTCAGTGCAAGAAACCTGGAGAGATAGCATTTTGGATAGCCGGTCTTTTCTCCCCATTCTAATAATCTTAAAATTATAAGGTGAGTTTCATGTTGAAAGCCTCATTTAATTTGAAAATGTGAAATATATGTCGAGATTCAAGTATACTATTTTTGTCGGTTTCCTTTTTTGTGGATTAGGTGCAGGTACTATCCATTTAGTATGTCGGAAATTTATATCTAAAGAAATAATAACTATAGCTATTGGTATTACAGATTATCTATTATCTATTTTGACTGGTATTATTATATCAAATATGCTATACACAAAAACAAATAAAAATCGTAGTAAGAAATATAAGGAGTATGATGAACCAACATAGCTGTATGACCATTTTGGTTAATTTTTTGTACGGAAACATACGATGAAAAGTACTTCGAGCCTGTACAATAGTTTGTGTAAATACCAAAAAGAGGTAGAAATACCGAGGGAAAGTATCGCCGGAATTGATAAACCGGGTGACGGATGCGGTAATGGAAGACGTGAGGGAATGGCAGAGCCGGGTGCTGGAGAAATCCTACGCCATCGTGTATCTGGACACCCCTGCGGGTGAATAGCCGGCAGGAGGGGAAAAAAGAGGTGTTAGGACTATGGATAGCGGAACACGAAGGGGCGAAGTTCTGGGCGTCGGTGTTGAATGAAATCCGCAACCAGGGGACCGAGGACATGCTCATCGCGTGCATGGATGGGCTTACTGGATTTCCCAATGCGGTGCGGGTGGTGTTTCCCGGACGCGGGGATACCGCGGTGTATCGTACACCTGGTGCGCAATTCTCCGAAATTCGTGTCGTACAAAGATTTGAAAGCGGTCTGTGCAGACCTGAAAGCGATATACCGTGGCACTGAAGAGGCAGGGAGAGCGGCTCTTGAACAATTCAGAGAGAACAGGCAATCCAAGTACCCTCTGATCTACAAAGCACAAGATACGGCGTGGCCTGACCTGGGTGAGTTTTTCAAATATCCGGAAGAAATCCGCCGGGCGATTTATACAACCAACAGGATAGAATCGTTGAATTACCCGTTGAGGAAAGTGACGCGAAACCGTTCTGTTTTGGTGAGCAACGAAGCGTTATAGAAAATTATGTATCTGGGCTTGCGTAACGCGGCAAAAAAGTGGACTATGCCAATTAAGGATTGGGGGACTGCTCTCAACCAGTTTACATTGTTTTTCAGCGAATGGGTTCCACTCCTGTGAACTTTATTTACACTAAACCATTGTGTTCCTTTGTCATAATGTTTTTTTCCATATTTTATCCTTTTCCTTAATGTCGAAAAATGTACTTCCAATTTATTCCCGCTATCATCTAATATATACAATGAATCCCCTTCCGTTTCATTCTTTTGCCATTCTTTTATATTATTTTTCCTTATTCCTTCTACAAACTTTTTAAAATGTCCTTTCGATATATTAAAACATATATGCGCGTAATTTTCCGATGAATTATACGGTTCTCTTTTATCTAACGCTATCCATGTTTTTCCAGCATAAAAATATGCGCTGCGGTTTGACTTCATAATAGGTTTTAATTTTAAAATATCCTTATAAAAAGAAAATGCCGTATCAATATTTTTTACAGAAATTGTAATATGGTTTATTCCATTTATCATTTGTATCCTCCATTTTTATTATGCTGCAAAAATGTAAGTGAACTGAACTGTTTCCGATTTTAAAATTGGCTCCCATAAAAACACGGGAGCCATAAAACATGCATTTACTGCTACAGAAACTTCTCGTTCAAGGTTACGCCGAAGGCTTTGGCGACTTGCCGCAGTTCATCGTCAGTGATGGTCTGACGTATGCCTTGGCCACAGGAGAGCGCTTTTATGTAGATCTCGGCGCTTTTTTCTATCGTGTGCATCAGGCCGAAGGTGGTGTCAAAATCAGGGCCTGAGCAAAATATGCCGTGATGCGCCCAGATAATCGTGTCATATTCTTTCATAAGCTCCGAAGAGGCGATTGCAATGTCTGTGCCACCGGGAATCATCCACGGGACTACGCCGACGCCGGCGGGAAACACGATGGGACATTCGGTCATGCTTTTCCAGAGGACACGGGAAAAATCCCGCGCCGTCAACGGAAGCACAAAGGTCAAGGCAATGACATTCGGCGTGTGCGCATGATAGATGATGCGGTAAAGATTATTGGTCGTTACTTTCTTTACGGAATGGTTGAGTAAATGGCTGGGAAATTCGCTGGTTGGAACGCCGCCGTGAACAAGGCCCCAGACAATGCGATAGGCATTTCCTTCGCGATTTATTTCGACAATACAAATAGTGTCATCGATATTATCTGCTATATTGCGCATAAACTTGCCGCTGCCGGTGGAAATAAAATACTCTCCAGCAAGGTTCCCTACAGTGATGCCGATTGACGTCCACTCGCGGTTGGGGTAGAAAAAAGGGCGGCATGCATCCACCTCATTCGCCGTCATGCGGTAGGTAAAATTACCGCCGTTGCGTTCGTGCCAGCCCATTTTAAATCCGTCGTCACAGAGGCGAATATACCCCTTCATTACTTCGAGTTCAGCAATACTCATACTTGTTTCCTCCTCGCTAAAACTTCTTGTTCATATTGTATGATTTCGTAAAACCATTCTGCATCGTTTACGTAAACATTTTCCCGGCGACAGTATTCTTCCCATACTTCCCCGAAGGGCAGGGTTTTGATTGCTTCCATTATCATCATTTGTTCAGTGAAATTTCCATTATCCTGCAAAGGACGGAGCCGTGTGTCAGGCTGCAACAACGCAAAAAGCAGGGCTTTCTGTACGCTCCGCGTTCCGATAACCCAGGCGGCGATACGGTTTATAGAAGCGTCGAAAAAATCAAGACCTATCAATACGTTGTCGAGTGCGTCATTTCTGACAATCTCCTTGCATATCTCTTTTGTTTCATCATCAAACAGCACGACATGATCCGAATCCCACCGAACAGGACGGGTGATATGCAGGGGGATTTTATCAAAGAAACAGAGCAGAGCAGGGATTTTGTCGCTGACCGCTTCTGTGGGGTGGTAATGCCCGTTGTCAAGGAGATTGTACACCCCCGGATGCCCTGCCGCATAACTCATGTAGAATTCGTTTGACCCGACCGTATAACTTTCAAGGCCGATACCAAAGACCTTGCTCTCAACACTGTCGATGACAAAGGGCAAGGGTTCCGTGAATATTTCATCGAGAGCGGATTTCAAACGCAGACGCGGGCTGAGCCTATCGGCGGGTATGTCTTTGAACCCGTCGGGAATCCAGAGGTTATGCAAAACATGGTCTTGAAGCACTGCACCGATGTTGTTGGCGATTCGGCGTGTCGTTTTGCAGTGTTCGATCCAGAACCGGCGCGTCTTTTCATCCGGGGAGGAAAGGGTTAGTCCTTCTTTCACCATCGGGTGGGAGAAGCAGGTAGGATTGAAATCTATACCCAATCCGTTTTCTTGGGCAAAGGCTACCCAGGGGGTAAAATGCCGGTATTCGATCCGGTCCCGGTCAACCCACGGGTTTTCCTCGGTAAACACAGCATAGCAGGCGTGAAGATTGATCCGCTTTTTGCCGGGGATAAGGCTGAGGGCTTTGAGAAAATCCGCTTTGAGTTCTTCAAAATTACGGGCCTTGCCGGGATAATTGCCGGTTGCCTGGATGCCGTTTCCGGCTCCGCCGTCTTTACGGTCAAAGCCCGTAACATCGTCGCCCTGCCAGCAGTGAATACTGATTGGCTTTTTAGCAAGTCTGCCGATTGCCTGTTCCGTGTCAACGCCCACTTTCCCGTACCGGGCCTTTGCGTTTTCATAGTGTTTTATCTGTTCCATTAACCTTCTCCCTGTGTATTTTTAAGTTTCCGCGGGCTGTTGCTTTCATTGGCCTAGAATCAATATACTCGCCTGTATACTTCGCTGTCAACTCGTCCATGTATTTATTTTGCCTCAGGCAACATACAGCGTATTCCCTATACGTCCGGTATTCTGTTCCAGTTCATTTATGGCTTTGCGGTAACTAAACGCGTCGGTATATGTCCCGCCATTTTCCTACCAGCCGACAATATGGCAGCCCGATGACGCGACGATATCAATGGCGAGAAACTGTTTTATCGTATCAGTGATTTTCATAGTATGTACATCCTCTAAGAATTTTAGTTGTTTCTCCGTGTTGTCAGCCGCCCATACGCCTGAGCAGATCCGATTTTGGAAAGACCGTAAAAAAGCACCAGGCGGACAAGGGAGTGAGAACCCTCCCGACCCTTGATTTCTTCAGGATGATGATTTACGGACAGCTTTCAGGATGTTTCAACGTCCGGGAGATAGAAAACTCTCTTTTGGCCAACAGTTCAACATTATATCATACCGGCCTACCCCGTTAAAACGTTCTACCTTCTGCTATGCTATGGAAAAATGGGACTACCATGTTTTTGAGGATGTTTTTCACACGGTCGTAAACAAAGCACCGATCATAACGGGGAAAACCAAGAAACTATTTAAGAGTCCTTTACGGGGAGGTGATCTACAAAGTATGATGAATAGCAGAAAGGCAAAGAGGACAAAAGATGATACTATGAAGAATGACCATCACCATAGTCATCAAATGCCCTCATTGCCATAGTCCTACCATAACCCGAAATGGGAAAAAAGGCAACCACAAACAAAATTACCTCGGTAAAGACAGAGGCCGCCAGTTTATTAGTGACCATGAAATATCTTACCAGGGATGCCTTTCAGGGATAGTCAGCCTGGTCAAAATCATGCTTGTCAGGGGAATTGGCATACGCGACATCAGTACCGTACTGAGAATTAGCATCACCAAAGTCTTAAAAATACTCAAATCGGCTAAATACAAAATAACTCCCAAGTTTTCCCACTATGATTATCTTGAGATAGACGAGTTTTGGACGTATGTAGGGAAAAAGAAGAACAAAGTATGGCTTATATACGCGTATCATCGGGAAAGCGGGGAGATAGTAGCGTATGTGTGGGGGAAACGGGATATAAAGACGGCGCAAAAGCTGAGGAAACGGATAAAACGGCTTGGGATAAGCTATGAAAGGACAGCGACAGACGGGTGGGACAGTTTCCTGGCAACATTTGGGGGAGATGCCCATCTGATTGGGAAGAAGTATACGGTAGGAATAGAGGGGAACAATTGCCGGATGAGACATAGGATACGGCGGGCATTTCGGATGACCTGTTGTTTTTCCAAGAAATTATTCAATCACTTAAAAGCGTTTGAAATGGCATTTTTTTACATCAATTATGGCTTTGTTTAAGATTCATCATACTTTGTGGATCACCTCCCTTTACGGATTATTGATGCGTCGGTTATTTCACTATGCCTTGCGACCTACGACTGGGCGGCATACCGGAAGGCTAAAGGGGCGGTGAAACTGCATCTTAATCTGGACGGGGATACCCTTATGCCCTATGACGCGTATCTGAGTGCTGGAAAGGTTCATGACGTTCACGGCAGGGGCGAACAGTGCGGCGAGTCAGGGGTTATCTAGATACTTGACCGAAAGAACAATCCTCATGAGAAGAACGAGGTTATCATCTCGGATGTGCTTATACATCTGACGGGGTCGAAAACAAAAACCTATTACCCCAAACCGATACGGAAGATCAAATATTATGATAAGGAATACCATCACAGGTATGAATTTATCACCAACAATATGGAGATGGCGGCACAGGATATAGCGGACATATACAAGAGAAGATGGCAGGTTGAGTTGTTCTTCAAACGGATAAAACAGAACCTGAAAATAAAGTCGTTTTGGGGAACGAGCATGAACGCGGTGTTCAGCCAGATATGGATAGCCCTTATTATATCGGTCTTGCTGTGGATAGGTAAAACCCTTGCGGGTATAACCGCTACCCCCCTACAAATATAACAAATCATAAACACGACTCTTCTTACCAAAGGTTCTATCCTGGAATTATGTACTTACAAACCTCCCCCGCCTAAAATCATTTCACCCCAGCTCCTCCTGGAGGGTTTGCTATGATTAAACCGGACAGCAGTGATTTCAAGTATAGAATTTGAAAAAGTTCAATTTATTCACTTATTATCTTTTAAACGTTCCTCAATTAGTTTATGCATGGCTATATTATGTGTTTAA
>JAISBK010000100.1 GCA_031266255.1 Treponema sp. | reverse complement strand
CTTATCCTGGATGGAGCTATGGGTTCCCTGATCCAGGGATACCACTTGAGCGAGGCGGATTTTCGGGGAAGCCGTTTTGCATCTCATAAGATCGATCTCATAGGGTGTAATGATTTACTCTGTCTTACCAAGCCGGAGGTGATTTCCGCCATCCACACCGCGTATCTGCAAGCAGGGGCAGATATTATTGAGACCTGTAGCTTTAACGCCACCTCGGTATCCCTCGCCGATTATGGGATAGGGGATCTAGCCTATGAGATAAGCCGAGCCGCGGCTTCTTTAGCGCGAAAGGCTGCGGATACCCTTTCCACCCCTGATAAACCCCGGTTTGTCGCCGGAAGCATGGGGCCTACCGCAAAAAGCGCGAGTATCTCCCCGGATATAAGCGATCCCGGTAAACGGGGCATATCCTGGGACGAATTGGAAGCTGCCTATTATGATAATGCCCGAGGACTGGTAGACGGCGGCGCAGACATCCTCATCATTGAAACCATCTTCGATACCCTCAATGCCAAGGCCGCCCTCTTTGCAGTCTCTCGGCTTATGGAAGAACGGGGCATAGACCTGCCCCTCATGATCTCCGCCACCATCTCCGATGCCGCAGGGAGGCTCCTTGCCGGTCAGACCCTCAAGGCATTCTGCATTTCAGTCCTCCACGCCAAGCCCTGGTCCATCGGGCTTAACTGTTCTTTTGGTGCAGAGCGGCTCAAGGGTTACAGCCAGGAACTCGCCGAGATCGCTCCCTGCTTTACCAGCGTACACCCTAATGCGGGGATGCCCAATGAACTCGGGGCCTATGATGCAAGCCCTGAATCTATGGCTGCATGCCTTGAAACCTATATGCAAGCAGGGCTGCTGAACATCGTGGGAGGCTGCTGCGGTACCACCCCTGCCTACATCGCGGCCCTGGCTGCCAAGGCCCAAGGGTATCGGCCTCGCACCATCCCCGCTCTCCCGCGGAAAACGGTTTTTGCCGGGCTTGAGCCTTTGGAAGTAGACCCTAAGGGGCTTACTAAAATAGGAGAACGAACCAATGTATCCGGGAGCCGGCAATTTCTCAAGTTCATTCAACAGGAAGCCTATAATCAAGCCCTGGGTATAGCCCGGTCAATGATTGAGAAGGGTGCGCAGAGCATCAATGTCAGCATGGATGATCCCCTTTTGGACGCCAAAGCCGTCATGACCCGTTTCCTCAACCTTGCCCTCTCAGACCCGGACATAGCCAGAGTACCCATTACGGTGGATAGTTCCCGTTGGGAGGTCATCGAGACCGGGCTTAAGCTGCTTCAGGGGAAGGGCCTGGTGAATTCCCTGAGCCTCAAGGATGGAGAAGCAGAGTTCCTTAGGAGGAGCCGTTTAGTCAGGCGGTATGGGGCCGCGGTGGTGGTGATGCTCTTTGATGAGCAGGGTCAGGCGGCAACCTATGAACGCAAGATTGAGGTGGCTCATCGGGCATATAAGCTCTTAGTTGAAGATGGTTTTCCACCGGAAGATATTGTTTTTGATGGGGTGGTGCTTACCATTGCCACAGGTATTCCTGAACATGACCGGTATGCCTTGGACTTCATTCAGGCTTGTGAGTGGATACACACCCACTGCCCCTATGCCCAGGTTTCCGGGGGTATTGCCAACCTTTCGTTCTGTTTTCAAGGTAATGAGCCGGTCAGAAATGCCCTGCATGGGGTGTTACTGAAACACGCCCAGGCCGCGGGTCTTTCCCTGGCTATCGTGAATCCGGGAACCATGGTTTCCTACGAGGACCTGGATCCGGAACTCCGGGAAGCCGCAGAAAGGGCGATCCTCTGTACCCAGCCGGATGCAGCTGAGACCCTACTCCAGGTGGCCTTGGGGCGAAAGGACACCCAGACCAAGACTGCGGCCCCGAAACACCTTGATTCCTGGCGTTCCTGGGACACCGAAGCCCAGATCCTCCATGCCATGCTCACCGGTATTGATGATTATATTGAAGCGGATGTACTGGTGCTTAGAGCCAAATACCCCCGTGCCTTGGACATCCTGGAAGGGCCGCTTATGAAAAGTATGCAGGAAGTAGGCGACCGGTTTAGCACCGGGCAGATGTTCCTCCCCCAGGTTATCCGCAGCGCACGGGTACTGAAAAAGGCGGTCGCCGCATTGGAGCCTTTTATAACCCAGGAAAAAGCCCCAGGAACCCTCAGCCGCGGCGCTAAGATACTCCTTGCCACGGTTAAAGGGGATGTGCATGATATTGGCAAGAATATCGTCGGGGTTGTGCTGGGCTGCAACGGCTATGAGATCCTCGATCTAGGAGTGATGGTTTCTGCGGATCAGATCATTGAAACCGCCTTACGAGAACAGGTCGCGATCATCGGGCTATCAGGACTCATTACCCCTTCCCTGGACGAAATGATCCGTACTGCCCAGGAAATGGAGAAACGAGGGCTTACGATTCCCCTGATTATCGGAGGAGCCACCACTAACCTGGCCCATACCGCCCTGAGGATTGCTCCTGAGTATTCCGGGCCGGTGGTGTATGTTCCTGATGCAAGCCGTTCCGCGGAGATGGTCCGAGCCCTCTGTTCGGAAACCGAACGCCCTCGCTTTCTTGAAGCCCTGGAAAATTCCTATCGGACTGCGGCAGAACGGCACGAGGCGCTCCAGGCTCGGCGTAGTTTGATCCCGCTGCAAAAATCCCGGGAAAACAAGGTGCAGCTTTCCTGGTCATCCCTGACGCCGGAACCTAAAGCCAAGGGTCTCCTGGAATGTTATAATTATCCCCTCAGTTGGGTTACTCCCTACCTAGACTGGAAGGGTTTTCTCCGGGCGTGGGATATGAGCGGAAATACCTCGGGACCAAAACAAGCGGCCCAGGAAACGTTATTGGAAGATGCCAAGGCCCTTCTGGATCCTATTGTAGCAGGAGGCTTGCTGAAGCTCAGGGCAGTGGTGGGCTTGTTCCCTGCACTTGCTGCGGGGGATGATGTGCTCATATACGATCCTGGGGATCCGGAACGGGAAATTGCCCGGTTTGCGTTCCTGCGGAATCAGGAGTACAAGCGGTCAGGCGGGTTTAATCCCTGTTTGGCAGACTTCATTCTTCCCCAGGAACATCCTGCCCATACGGCTCAAGGTGCTACCGGCTGGATTGGGCTTTTTGTATTGGGCGCGGGTTTCGGCCTCCAAGAATTGCAGGTTCCCTACCAGGAGCAGCAGGATACCTATAGAAGCCTCCTTTTGGCAAGCCTGGCCAATAGTCTAGCCGAGGCCTTTACCGAGGTACTGCACCTTCGCGTCCGGCGGGAATGGTGGGCTTACGCGCCGGAAGAGGAGCAGTTTTCCCTGGAAGATATTGCCGCGGGGAACTTTGCGGGTCTCCGTCCTTGCTTTGGGTATCCTATTTGTCCGGATCATAGCGATAAACGCAAGGTCTTTGACCTTTTGGAAGCCCAGGAGCGTTGCGGCTTTGCATTAACCGAATCTGCCATGATCATCCCCGCAGCCTCGGTATGCGGCATGTACCTTGCCCATCCGAGTGCGTATTATTTCAGTCTCGGTCCTATTGGGGAGGATCAAGTAACTGATTGGGCTGCTCGAAAAGGAATCAGTCCGCAAGATGCCCGTAAACGGATAGGGAGACTATAGACCGTACTAAAAACAACGGGGGACCTGCCGGTCCCCTGGATCATCCCCCGGTCTATGCTATCAGTTGGTTTGACTACTTTTTTCCTTCGGCTCGCCGTTCCTTCATTATCTGCTTGAAAAGCGCATTGGCATCAATTTTCTCATCAACCCCAAACTGAGGTACAACCCCTGCGCCATTCACACTCCTGAAGAGAGGCTCATCATCATTCCCATAAGCCCAACTGTTGTAATCATTCACCAAATGATCCAGCACCGTGGCAACCGCTAAGGTAAAGTATATAAGGGATGCGTTGTTCCTTTTCTGTCTCCCCAACAGCGTATTAAGCCGCATAGAAAGGGGATTAGATACCTGAAAAACATAGTCCGCCCAGGGGTTTTCGATCCCTTCGCAGGGGGGGGCATCAAGTTCTGCGGTCCGTTGTTTGGCGCTCAGGTCTATTTTCGCTGCCAGAGTGCTCAGACAACGACGCAATTTTCGAACCTCAGGATACACGGCGATTATGCTGCTCTTCTTAAAAGGCGAAGGTGATTTGTTTTCAAATTTATAATAGGGAAGATAATAAAGTCGCTTAATCCATTGTAACTCATTATATATACGTTTCCCGTAGGGGGATGTCCTGGATTCCACCGAGGTATCTAAAAGCCGGCAATACTCTTGCAAACGGTCTAGATATTCCTTGTTAAAGACCACCTCAAAATCGCGCCAATGCTCTAAGATGTCTTCCATAATTTGCCCAATCGGATCGGTAGACTCTCCCGCTCCAAGAATCGAGGTAAAGGTTACATACCTAAGCCCAAAAAACAATTCCTCCAAAATACGCATTAATATTACCACCTGCAGGAGCGGATCCGTCGGGGCAATCAGTTCATACCCTTTTCCTAAATCAAAGGTTTTGGCGAAATACGCATACAGATCAGGGTACGTCGCAAGTTTATCCCAACCTGCCTTGGGAAACAGGGATTCCAAGGTCTTGAGGCCCCGCTCAACCGCTTTCTGCTCCGCTTCGTCCGCAGCACGCTGGGTAGCAGCTTCTTTCTCCTGTTTTTCGCGCTGGCTCTTATCTGCTTCTGATCCCGGTTTTTCGGTCTTATCTTCATTGTTCTTTTCATCATTTTGCGGGCTATCAGGAGAAATACAGTCTTCTTCCTTCACGTTAAGAAAGGCCATAATACGGTTTCTTCGTTTTGAAAAGAAGAGATTATAGGGTATCCAGGTACTGGATACTAATTTCAGAAAGAGGGGATATAAGAGGTACTGTATATCCTTGCGTATGACCTGATACGCATCCAGGGCAACCCGGATAAGGTTCTGATACTTATCCTTTGCTTCTATAGGATTTTCGATGTATAAAAACTTATAGAGTAACTTATAGGCTTCTTTAATATGAAAGTCCACGGATAATTTTTCTAAAATAAAAAGGGGTCTATAAATATCCCGCACTATATCTGCACAATCACTGGTTCGGACCCTACGGGGGTTGCCCTGTATTCTGGCCATGACGCTGGTGATCCGTTCAATATTCCAATAACGGATGGTATCTAACACGGAGAATACAAACAAGGACATTTTCTTGATCTGTTCATTGCGGCGAAGATTATTCCGGGGAAACATGGTACGAGTAGCGAGCACCAAAATCTCGATCTGTTTATAATATTCGTTCAACCGTTTCGTAACAAAGAGTGGGCTTACAAAATCAGGAGCTTCTTTGATAAAACCGAACATAGCCGCCAAAACCTGACTCAGGGACTTTATATCAAATTCCGCTTGAGCGGCGTACCGGTCCATCTTGAGCCGCTCACTATAGCTTGACTTAACCGGTACTTGCGGATCATCCTCTATGTCCTGGTTTTTATTTTTACGCCCTTTTTTTTGAGTAATCGACTGCGTAACTTGAGACGTGGAACCTGGTTCTGGCTGACTCGGCCTTTGACGCTGAACGGTAGTGCGGATATTCGAGACTGCTTGTTTTGGTGCATGACGAACCATAGTTGCCTTGTTTGAAGACTTTTCGGTCCCCACTTGTCCACCCAGCAATTTAGCCATCCGTTTGGCCTCATTGTCATCAACAACCCCTAATTTGTTCCGAACCCTGTCTAATTCACCTGGTGCATATACCGCTTTCTCTTGTTTTGCCATACCTTATATTATAACATCTTCTTTGACTTTTAAAGAAGACTTGTACCCTTTTTTTGCCTATACCCGCAGGTATAGATGCTCCCCTAAACCCCAGAGATTATGCACCGAGATCGGGTTCCCTTCCCCGTCAAGGACCGTACCATTATAAAGGCCTAGGGGGGTATCATACTCGGTCTTCACGAGCAATACATTCAGTTCATTGTGGATAAGTTCCTTAGGACTAAAAACCAGATCCACCATCCCCTCCATATCCTGGATTATCCAATCCGATTGGATCCCTTGGGGCATGGTGATGTACACAGGCGGCAGGGGGCTTAAACGGCCATTTACCCAGAGGGCATTTTCGTTGTTCTTAAAGGTCTCTTTTGCCTGATTTTCCGCGATACTGAAGCCAAAACAGCGCTTTTCGGTATCAAACCCAAACCCAGTACACCATATCGAATGCATACGATAGGGATAATAGCCCTTAAAATCACCAAAAAAACCCTGGGTCTTGGCAGGATCCAGGGCTATGTGTCTGCCCCCAAACACCATATCCCCCCTGACTGGGGCAAGTACCTTATACGCATACATACAACGCTGTTCGGCAAACAGGAGGTTCACCACCATAGGGGTAATCCGGCTTCTATCCACCTCGTACTCCACGTGGGCCGTAAAAGAAGGGTGTTTACGGGTCGCCTCAATATCCATATCCACCCTGATGGTACCTGCGTCAAGCCAGTTATGTATCCTGAAAAAAAAACCATAAGATCGGCTGTCAATAGCCGTGTTCGCAAGGCTTCGGGGCATCCGCAAGCCGTTGAAGGGCATGATCTTTCTAAACTGGAGCCGTTCCTTGGTAGTTTTATCGTATAAAACCACCTGCGCCCACCGGTAGCATTTAACATTACTGAACATCACCTCAAGACAAAACCGGTCATCCTGAATCATAAAGGACTCCCATTCTTTGATTCGGTAGTCCAGCATCCATCGGGGCAGGGGAAAGGGAAAAGGCCGGTGTATGGTCATAAGATCCACTTCATCAAAAGCCTCGATCCAGGTCCCCTGCAGGGGTTTTCCTTGTTCAATGGGACTTGCCCTCGTGGCTTGTATTTCCCTTGTATACATACTAGTTCCTTAGCTGAAGATACGGTATCACACTTTTTTCTA
>JAISBK010000095.1 GCA_031266255.1 Treponema sp. | reverse complement strand
CGCTCCGGGAAAACCGGGGAAGTTCAGGAGGATCAGTGCCCTGGACCAAGGGAGACCGTATATAACCGAAATTATTGAACCGGTTCCTCGGCCACCTCTATCGCCGGTACTCCCAGAGGAGCCTTCGGGCGCGCATACCTATTTTCGATTGCGGCTTAAACGGGGGTTTCGTCACCAGATCCGCTGTCATTTAGCATGGATCGGGTATCCTATACTCAATGACACCCTGTATGGAGGTTTACCGGGGGAAGCCATCTTTCTGCGGAAACCTTGTTTTGATACGGCTTATGTGAAGGGAGTGGAGCTTCCGGTCTTGGGTCTCATTGCGCAAGGGATTAGGTTTTACGATCCGGTCTCAGGAGCACCTCGGTGCTATACCCTTTAGAACAACATTGAGCGGGCAATGGAGGTTGTTTCGTAACTATTCAACCACACTATATATGTGATTTAAAATCATTCATCACACCATATATAGGACCCATTAAAACAAAATGTATCTACGCTATATATAGTAGTTATTTATTATTTACAACACCATATATATGAGCATGGTTGAATAGTTACCCTGTTTCAAAAATTCAGGTTTGAAATGAGCCCAATGTATACTGTATAGGTATCAATTGGTATATGATTCTCTTTAAATTTATGGTACATTTATACTAAGAATTTGCTTGACAACGGGTTTTTATAGGGTATACTAAAATATATATATAAGGTTTTAAGTATTTCCTGTTCGAATATAATGGTGTAATCATTGGCGGCTTGGTGATACTTAAACGGCAATAGTTATTTATTTCTAATCACGTCATACGGATTAGATCGAGGCACCGGTAAGTCGTCTTATGCAACTGGGAGGTCACTTGCAAATTGTTGATATCTTTAAAAAACGGTTGAGTTTCTCCTTTGAGGTTTTCCCCCCGAAAAACGATCAACCCATGGATCCTTTGTTGAAGACGCTATCTGAACTCTACCGCTTTGAACCTGATTTTATAAGCTGTACCTACGGCAGTGGTGGTACGAACAAGGGACGTAGCAAAGAAGTTTGTGAATCGGTCAAGAAGAGTGGGCATGAAATACTCACTCATTTTACCTGTATTGGTAATAGTTGCAGCGATATTAAAACGATCATTAAAGAGTACGCTGATATAGGCCTAGAAAATGTACTGGCTATGCGGGGGGATTTTCCCAAAGGGCAGCAAGGTACCGGTGGTGATTTTGATCATGCGAATAAATTGATTGCTTTTCTTAAAGTAGCATTTCCCCAGGTATGTTTAGCTGCTGCTGGTTATCCTGAAAAGCATATTTTGGCGCCCAGCTTTGATTCGGATATTGTCCATCTGCGGAACAAACAGGATGCGGGGGCGGAATTCATCATGTTACAACTCTGCCATGATGTAGATGCTTATTCGCGGTTTGTTGAGCGTGCCCGCAAGGCAGGAGTAACGGTTCCATTTGTCGTGGGGCTTATGCCGATTCTGGTTAAAGATCCTATCATCCGTATGACTATTGCCAAAGGTTGTTCGATTCCGAAAGAGCTTGCGGCTATTATGGGAAAATACGGAGATGACCCGGAGAGCTTCAAGAAGGCTGGTATGGAGTACACTGTTGAGCAACTGCACCGCTACATAAGTGCTGGTGTTAATGGAATCCACATCTTCACGTTGAACAAGCATGAAGATGTATCGAAGATTGTGCTTGCCTCAGGTATTAGAGTTCAGAAATAGATAGTTATAGAAGGAGAAATAGTAGCAGTACCCTTTGGAGGGTAAATCGCATAAACTAAGGATGGTGATTCTGGTATCCGTACTGAAGAGGGGTGTTGTATTCTTTTATGGTTTAATGTTTTTACCGGTGAATATGTTATGGAAACAAGTGAATGGTTATTAAGGTGGGGTCATTTAACGCATCTCACTTCTAGATAATTTTCATTGACATAGCATATTGCTACGGGTATAATAGGTTATTCCTGAACGAAGCAGGAAAAATTGCGGAGGTATTGAATGAAAATCACAGAGATTCTCAAGAAGAGAATGACGTTTTCTTTTGAGGTATTCCCCCCCAAAGAGAACGATGGTGTTCCCAAGTTGCAAAAAGAGCTTGATGAACTGTTCAAATTTAGTCCTGACTTTATTAGCTGTACCTACGGTGCGGGTGGTACTAATGTTGGTAAAAGCCAGGAAATTTGCAAATACATCGCTGATAACAAAGTTACGTGTATGACGCATTTCACTTGTATTGGGACTTCAGAAGAACGAATTCTGAAAGAAGTCAATGAATACATCGGCATTGGTCTTGAGAATGTTCTTGCGATGCGCGGTGATTTCCCGAAAGATCCTAATACGGGTAAATTTGCCACTACCACTGGTGGTGTTTTTAGTAATGCTAATCAGCTCATTGAGTTCATTAAAGCAAATTTTGGCGACAAACTTGCCATTGCCGCGGCAGGTGATCCTGAGACCCATATTCTTGCGGTTAACCCTGAAGCCGATATTGCATTCATTCGGGCAAAACAGGATGCAGGTGCTGAGTTTATTATGTGTCAGCTCTGTCATGATATTGATGAATATGAACGTTGGGTTACCAAATGTCGTAAGGCTGGTGTTACGATTCCTTTTGTGATGGGACTCATGCCGGTTCTTGCCCGGGATCCGATCATTAATATGACTGTTTCCAATGGTTGTTCGATCCCCAAAGAACTTGCTGCTATCATCGGTAAATATACGCCGCCTCGTGGTGCCGCTGAAAATGTCGTTAAAGAGTATGCTGCGGATTTCAAGAAAGCCGGGATGGAATACACCGTCAGATCGCTATGGCGTTATATGAATACCGATCTTCAGGGCATTCATCTTTATGCTCTCAATAGGGCAGTGGATGTTGGTCAAATCGTCCTTAATTCCGGTATCCGGCAGAAGAAGGCGTAATTAAGAGAGGAGGGGGAATTCTCCCTCCTGTAGTAGTGCATACACTTATGTTACCCCTTTTTTGTAGGGGTATAGCGAATTTCTATAACCCTGTCCATAGTAAGGAGAAGATAATGGCAAAAGGTTCAGATGCCGTAAAGAAATTTATCGGTTCCGATATTGAGATTGCACAGGCAGTGTATCCTGAGCATGCGTATGATATTTTGGAAATCGCTAAAAAACTTGACATTCCTGAGAAGTATATCGAACAGTATGGCCGCTATAAGGCTAAAATTGATTACAACTATCTCAGCAATGAGCTTAAAGATAAAGCAAATGGCAAGCTCATTCTTGTAACTGCTATTACCCCTACACCGGCAGGGGAAGGCAAGACCACAACTACTGTGGGTGTTTCCGATGGCCTTTCTAAACTCGGGAAGAAAGTCGTGGTAGCGCTTCGGGAGCCTTCGCTTGGACCGGTATTCGGCGTTAAGGGCGGTGCAGCCGGCGGTGGCTGGGCGCAAGTCATCCCTATGGAGGACATCAACCTGCACTTTACGGGGGATTTCCATGCAGTCGGCGCGGCAAACAATCTCCTTGCAGCCATGATCGACAACCATATCTATCAGGGCAATAAACTCAACCTTGACCCCCGCAAGATTATATGGCGCCGTTGCGTAGATATGAACGACCGGCAGCTTCGTTTTATCGTTGATGGTTTAGGTGGTAAGGCAAACGGGGCATCTCGGGAAGATGGGTACGATATCACCGTTGCTTCTGAGATTATGGCTATTCTTTGTCTGTCCTCAGACATCGACGATCTTAAGAAACGCTTGGGTCGCATCATCGTTGGTTATACCTACGGCAAACAGTCGGACGGTTCAGAGAAGCCGGTAACCGCTGCCCAGCTTAATGCCCAAGGCGCAATGGCCGCGTTGCTTAAAGATGCACTCAAACCGAACCTGGTTCAGACCCTGGAAGGTACGCCTGCCTTTATTCATGGGGGTCCCTTTGCCAACATTGCCCATGGTTGTAATTCAATCATGGCAACGAAACTTGCCTTAAAGATGGGAGATTACGTGGTTACTGAAGGGGGTTTTGGCGCAGACCTGGGTGCGGAAAAATTCCTTGACATTAAGTGCCGTATGGCCGATCTTAAGCCTAATGCGGTGGTCATTGTGGCTACGGTTCGTGCGCTCAAGCATCACGGAGGGGTAGCGAAGGCGGATCTGGGGAAAGAAAATCTTGCTGCCTTGGAAAAAGGACTTCCGAATCTGCTTCAGCACATCGAAAATATCACGAAAGTCTTCAATTTGCCCGCGGTTGTGGCGATCAATGCCTTTCCAACAGATACTAAGGCTGAACTTGATCTGGTTGAAAAGATGGCGAAGGAAAAAGGCGCCAATGTGGTACTTTCCGAAGTATGGGCGAAGGGCGGCGAAGGCGGGGTAAAGCTGGCCGAAGAAGTGGTTCGCCTGTGTGAGCAGCCGAATAAGTTTACCTTCAGCTATGAGGTGAATGCATCAATCAAAGATAAGATCGAAGCGATTGCAAAGAATATCTACCACGCAGAGAGTGTTAATATTCTTCCAAATGCACAAAAGCAGATTGAGCAGCTTGAGAAACTTGGCATGGATAAGGTACCGATTTGTATGGCCAAGACCCAATATAGCTTCTCTGATGATCAGGCGCTGCGGGGTGCACCAAAAGGTTGGACACTCACGGTACGGAACATTAAGATTTCTGCGGGAGCAGGTTTTATCGTTGCGCTTACCGGAGAAATTATGACCATGCCTGGGTTGCCGCCAGTACCTTCCGCGGAAAAGATCGACGTGGACAACACGGGAAAAATATCCGGACTGTTCTAAGGTATAAAGAGGGGGTGGTTTCAAGATGAGTTTAACCAATAAGAGCTGTGCAGACTTTATTGCTGTGTTGGGTAGTAAGGCGCCGGTACCAGGGGGGGGGGGCGCGTCGGCTCTGGTGGGAGCGGTTGGAACCGCCCTGGGAAATATGGTAGGATCCCTAACCATCGGGAAGAAGAAATACGCTGCGGTTGAAGCGGATATGGTGCGTCTACAGCGAGAGGCGGATCGGTTGCAGGGGGAACTGCTTGAACTGGTACAAAAAGACGCAGAGGAGTTTGAACCGCTTTCCAAGGCTTATGGACTTCCCGAAAATACAGAAGAAGAGAAGGCAGAAAAAGCCCGGGTTATGGAGGCTGCGCTGAAGTCGGCGTGCGGTGTACCCTTAGAAATTATGAAGAAGTGCGCCGAGGCGATTTTGTTGCAAGAGGAATATGCGGCTAAGGGGAGCCGTCTTGCGGTCAGCGATGCAGGGGTGGGGGTGTTATTTTGTAAGGCGGCTCTGGTAGGAGCAAGTCTTAATGTATACATTAATACCAAGGCTATGAAAGACCGGGCTTATGCGGAGCAAATTAACCGGGAAACCGATACGTTACTTGCTGAATATGAACCCTTGGCAGACAAGATCTTTAGGGGGGTCAAAGACCAATTAAACCCCAAGTAAAACCGGACCAAGGGGTATGAGGAACTTAATTGAGGTAAAACAAGAATGGCAAAGTTACTGAATGGAAAAGAAGTAGCTGAGGTGTTGACTGCGTCTATGAAAAAGGATGTGGAGGCCCTCAAGGCTAAGGGGATCACGCCGACCTTGGGTATTATCCGGGTGGGTGAAAAGGGTCCTGATATTTCTTATGAGAAAGGGGCTACCAAGCGCTGTGAAGAGGTTGGGGCTGCGGTAAAGAATTACCGTTTGCCTGAGGATACCACGCAGCAGGCATTGCTGGATGTCATTCGAGAGGCTAATGAAGATCAGGGGGTGCATGGAGTATTACTTTTTCGTCCCTTGCCTAAACACATTGATGACAATGCAGCAAGGGCTGCCCTGTTGCCGAAGAAGGATATGGACGGTATTACCGATGGTTCTATGGCTGGGATATATGCAGATGCAAGCCAGGGTTATGCCCCTTGTACTGCAGAATCGGTTATCAAGATACTTGAGCATTACCAGATCGATCCTGCAGGGAAACGGGTAGTGGTAGTTGGCCGGAGCACGGTGATTGGTAAACCGGTATCCTTATTGCTGTTGAAAAAAAACGGAACGGTTACAATCTGTCATTCGAAAACCAAGAATATGGCTTCAGTGATCCAAGAAGCGGATATTGTGGTCGTGGCTATGGGACGGGCTGAAAGTGTAGGAAAAGAATCCTTCCGGGCTGGACAGGTGGTGGTGGATGTAGGGGTCAATCCAAAACCCGACGGGAGTAAGGGTACCTGTGGTGATGTGAAGTTCGCCGAAGTCGAACCTTTGGTAGAGGCTATTAGCCCGGTACCTGGTGGTGTTGGTTCGGTAACGAACTGTATGTTGATAAACCATCTGATCCGAGCGGCTCAAGGGAGTGTTTAGTAGCCTTGCGGTAGGAACTATTAAGGTAGATAATTGAGGAAGGATGAAGCCGGGATAGACGTGGTGTCTGATTCCGGCGTCTCCTTTAGAACGGCGGCGTGTAAAAGTACCAAAAATATAGTAACGGGTAGGATGTGGTTGTTTCAATGGTTTTTTGTATCGAATGAGGATACACCAGAGAAAACGTATACGGCCTGTTGGACAGGGACGGTAGATTGATGGAGGTGTGTATAAAATAGGTAAGCGCCGGCGTGGAGAGTAACAATACGGTTGAAGCCGTAAAGGTTTACGGAAAAGGGGTCGTTGACTCTGGATCCGCTTAAATTGACGGGGTGCCTGAAGGCACACATAGGAGAGGAGAAACATAATTTTGAAAACGCTGGAAGATTTAACCTCTATTGAGCAAATGGAGGCAGATACCGCTAAACTGAAAGAAATAGCGTGTTCTGTTTGCGCAGAAACTTGGGAAGATCGTAATAAAAAGCAGACGCCCCACTGTAAGTTTGGGGAAGAGGGAGTCTGCTGTAAAAACTGTTCTATGGGGCCTTGCCGTATTACCCCCAAGGCCTCTCGAGGAATTTGCGGCGCAGATGCTCATGCGATTGCGGCGCGGAATTATGCTCGTACTATCGCAGCGGGTACTTCAGCCCATTCGGATCACGCCCGGGAAATCCTGCATATACTCCACAGTACAAACCGGGATGGAAACTACCATGTCCGGGACGAGCAAAAACTGATACGATTAGCTAAGGAATACGGGTTAGAAACCGAGGGTAAGGATATTTATGACCTTGCCCATGAAGTCGCTGAAGTCGGCCTTATGGAATTCGGAAAGCCTACAGGGACGCAGCGGTTTATTAAGCGGGCCACTGAAGAGCGGCAGCAAGTATGGCGCGATCAGGGGATTGAGCCTCGGGCTATTGACCGGGAAATCGCTACTACGTTGCACATGACCCACATGGGGAACAGTGCTGATCCAGAAGCCTTAGTAAGACAGGGTCTACGAACCAGCCTTTCCAATGGATGGGGCGGATCAATGCTGGGTACGGAAATCACTGATATCCTCTTTGGAACTCCAACAGTACGGACCACCGAAGGAAATCTGGGGGTTCTGGAAAAAGAAATGGTCAATATTGTGGTACATGGGCATGATCCGGCTTTTTCTGAGATGGTAGTAACTGCTGCAGAAATAAAGGAACTGGTGGATTATTCCAAATCAAAAGGCGCCAAAGGGATTAACATCGTTGGTCTTTGCTGTACCGCTAATGAAGTGGCTATGCGTCATGGGGTCCGGATGGCAGGAAACTTCCTTCAGCAGGAAAATGCCGTCCTAACCGGTGCAGTGGAGATGATGTGCGTGGATGTGCAGTGTATATTCCCTGCACTTGCTCCCTTGAGTGAGTGTTTCCATACCAAATTTGTTACCAGTTCTCCTATTGCACGAATTCCCGGATCCATTTATGTGGAATTTAAACCGGAAACCGCTTTTGATCAGGCCAAAGACCTCATCAAAATGGCCATTGATAACTATCAAAACCGGGATACTTCTAAAGTGTTTATCCCGAGTACTAAGCAGACTGCCGTAGTTGGGTATCCTACTGAGCAGATCATCAAGCATCTTGACGGGGTAACCAATAGCCATGTTGATGAGATCGGTTCTTATAGACCGGCTATTGATGCGATCAAGGCCGGGGTCTTGCGGGGCGCAGTGGCTATCGTAGGTTGTAATAACCCTAGGGTACGGCCGGATTACTCTCATTTTGAGATCATGCGAGAGTTGTTGCAAAACGATGTACTGATCGTTGCTACAGGTTGTGCGGCTCAACTTGCCACTAAGGCGGGACTTCTCAATAAAGACGCCAAGTATGTATGTGGTGCGGGCTTGAGGCGGGTATGCGAATTGGTTGATATACCGCCGATTCTGCACATGGGTGCATGCGTGGATATCAGCCGTATGATGCTTCTCGCCACGGGGATCGCTAAAGACTGGGGAGTGAAGACCACTGAGATACCGGTGGTAGGTTGTGCTCCTGAATGGATGAGCGAGAAAGCGGTCTCTATAGCCAATTATGTGGTATCTACCGGCATTGATGTGTACTTGGGTATCGAACCTCAGGTTAAAGGAAGTACCCAGATGATGGATCTCATTACCCAGGGTACTCGCAATATTGTCGGTGCAGGGTACATCATCAATAAGGATCCCCATGAACTGGTGAAAAGTATCCTTGATGGCATTGAGGCAAAGCGCGCAGGGTTGGGTATATAAGTATGAAAATCGCAATCACCGGAAAAGGTGGGGTAGGAAAAACAACCCTTGCTGCAGTGCTTGCTCGTCTTTATGCAGTGGAAGGCCGGACGGTGCTTGCGGTTGATGTAGACCCTGACGCGAATCTCGGATTGGCCCTGGGCTTCAGTGAGGGAGAATTGGAAGAGATCACCCCGGTTTCTAAAATGAGTGAACTCATTGCTGAACGTACGGGGACTACCAATGATACCTTTGGCAAGTTTTTTAAAATAAATCCTCATGTCAGTGATATACCGGATCGGTTTTCTAAAGAGAAAAACGGGGTAAAACTGCTTATCATGGGTACTGTGGAAACCGGCGGCGGTGGCTGTGTGTGCCCTGAGCATGTGGTACTCAAGCGGGTTATCTCCCATCTTGTGATACAGCGGGATGAGGTGGTTATTATGGACATGGAGGCAGGGTTAGAGCACCTTGGACGGGGTACGGCTAGTATGGTGGATCGCTTCATTACCGTAATTGAACCGGGAGCGAGGAGCATACAAACCTATCACAAGGTAAAAGTTCTTGCTGCAGATCTAGGTGTGAAAAAGGTAAGCGTGGTCGCGAACAAAGTTCGTGGGAAAGAGGATACAGAATTCCTCGAGAAGAGTATACCCCCTGAGGATCTTTTTGGCTTTATCAGCTATAGCGATGATGTGATCAGCGCCGATAGAAAAGGCGTTTCGCCCTTCGACACCAGTGAATGTGCGCGAAAGGAGATCCAGAGGATCAAAGAGCGTATCGATTTTTCCACATAATTACTATAGGAGAGTTTTCAATGAAATTGCTTTTTAATAGAGTTTTTGATGGCGTTGATGAAATGTATGCCGTCGCCGAGAAGGCGTTGAATGAGACCGTGAAGGAGCTTGGTGAGGCAGCGCCCATTACCATGCCGAATACCGCGTACTTTCTCGCCAATCATTTAACCTATCTTTCCAAGAAGGTAACCACCGTCGGGGAACTTAAGTCCTGTTTCCCCGAGGTAAAAGCTTGGATGCCCCATGAACAGCGTTTAGGGGATGTTTTCAAATCCGGGTTTGGAACTGTCCTGGCTGCTGAAGTCATTGAGGCATGTAAATACGCCCGAAGTGATAAACCCTATGGAGATGAGTATTGGGGGCACATGTCTGATGCAGAAGTCCGGGAATTAGGAGTACCTTTGGTTACCGGTGATATTCCTGGGTTTGTGGTCATTATTGGACCTGCTCCTTCAGACGAAGAGGCAGCGGAACTTATCAAGGGGTATCAGTCTCGGGCCATATTTGTCTTTCTTATCGGGGGCATCATTGACCAGGCCAAGCGTATGAACCTTAACATGGGCTTTCCGGTCCGGGTGGTTCCGGTAGGGCCGGATATTTGGGCGGTGGCTCATATCATATCCTTGGTAAACCGGGCGGCCATGATCTTCGGTGCAGTGCAACCGGGCGACCGGGAAGGGTTCGATCATTATACCTTCCATCGTATCCGGGCTTTTGTGAATGCCTTTTCACCAGTACCTGATATCGTGGTTGGGTGTGGAGGTGGTGCCATTGCTATGGGATTCCCGGTCATTACCAATGACACCAAGGATATGTGGCCGGTTCCTAAGAGCCTTATTATCCAACAGGAAACCAAGGACTTTATTGAGACTTCTTTAGAAGCTCGGGATATTAAGATTAAGGTTACGAAGATCGATATTCCCGTGGCCTTCTCCACTGCTTTTGAAGGAGAGATCATCCGCAGAAACGATATGCAGGTGGACATTGATGGTTCTCGGATGGATTGTTTCGAGTGGGTGCGTACGTTGGAGTCCAATGCAGTAGAGGATCACGCTATTGAGCTTATCGGTCCGGATATCGACAGCGTTCCGGTAGGCAGTCGTTTTGCTTTGGCATACGTGGTTGAAGTATCGGGTAAGAATATGCAGAGCGATTTTGAACCGGTGTTTGAGCGGAAGTTCCATAACTTCCTTAACTGTGTTGAAGGAGTTATGCATACCGGCCAGAGGGATCTTATCCGTATCCGGGTGAGCAAAGCTACCTTTGAAGCTGGGTTTAGGGCGAAACACATTGGGGAAGTGCTCTATGCTAAGGTAAAAAGCGAATACGAGGCAGTGGTTGACAAGTGTCAGGTTAAAATCTACACGAAGCCGGAGGATCTCAAACGGCTACGCGCGGAAGTGAACAAGGTTTATGAAGTGAGGGACGCACGGCTCAAATCGCTTACTGACGAGAGCGTGGAAGTCTTCTATGACTGTATCCTCTGTCAGTCCTTCTCTCCGTCCCATGTTTGCATCGTTACCCCTGAACGGCTTGGGCTCTGCGGCGCAGTATCTTGGCTTGACGCAAAAGCTACCAACGAACTTGATCCCAATGGCCCTTGTCAGATTGTCACCAAGCAGCGCGTGGTAGATGACAACTTGGGGATCTGGGAAGACGTCAATGAAGTGGTAAACAGCGCTTCTCATGGTGCTCTGCAGCAGGTTACGCTTTATTCCATCTTGCAGGATCCTATGACCAGTTGCGGTTGTTTTGAGTGTATCTGCGGTATTGAGCCATCTACCAATGGGGTGGTTATTGTCAACCGGGAGCATACGGGGATGACCCCTCTGGGGATGACGTTCTCGGAGATGGCCTCCATGACCGGCGGCGGGGTACAGACCCCTGGCTTCATGGGACATGGCAAGCAGTTCATCTCTTCCAAGAAGTTCATGAAAGCTGAAGGAGGGCCTGCCCGTATCGTGTGGATGCCTAAGGCGCTCAAGGAGTTTGTGAGCAGTAAGCTCAATGCCACTGCAAAAGAACTCTATGAGATCGAGGATTATATATCTATGATCGCCGATGAAACGGTATCTGAGGATGCTGAAACCCTGGTTACCTTCTTAAGTGAAAAACAGCATCCCGTGTTAAATCTTGAGCCTTTGTTGTAAACTTTGTTTTCGGGGGAGGATATCCCCCGATGGACGTCTAGTTCGTAGGGAAGTGTAGGGTAGCTGTACTGCTCTAAGTACAATGTATGCGGTAGGGTATTGAGCGTATAGGGTGGTTGTATGATCCTCATTTCCTTGATTTATTAGAGAGAACGATGATAGAGAGGTGCTTTAACCGGTAGCCATGAGGTTATTGGATAAGTTGATTGTTTTTACTAAATTATCTTAAGGAGGAAACCGTTATGCCATTTAAACGTGTTCCGCAAAAATTTACCGCGCCTATCAAAGAGGTAGTGATAGGTACAGGCGACAAGGCTGTCGCCTTTGGTGGTGAAAAAGTCCTTCCCTTGTACAGTTTTGATGAAGCCATCAAGAACCCGCCGAAAGTGGGGGTGGAAGTCTCGGATCAGGGTCCAAACAGGGAACTACCTGGGATTGCTGAGTTCTATAAGGGGGTAGAAAACATTCCCGATGTAGCAAAGCGGGCTTGTGAAATGCCAGGGGCTGATTTCGTGGTGCTGTCCTTGGAAAGCGCCGACCCTAACGGTGCGGATAAGCCAATTGAAGACTGTGTAGCCCTGTGTAAAGAAGTTGCTGAAAAGGTTACCTTGCCTCTGGTTATTCAAGGAAGCAAGAATGTGGAAAAAGATGGTAAGCTTTTCCCCAAGATCGCGGAGGCTTTAGAAGGAAAGAACGTGCTCTTACTTTCCGCTAAAGAAGAAAATCACAAAGCTATAGCAGTTGCAGCGGTTCAGGCGTATGGGCAGAAGATCGGGGCGGAATCTGCGGTGGACATCAATCTGGCCAAGCAGCTCAATGTGGTTATCTCCCAACTGGGTATTGATCTAGGAAATGTGGTTATGAACACCGGCTCTGCGGCAGCAGGATACGGATACGAATACATCGCTTCTACCTTAGATCGGGTTAAAGCAGCGGCTCTTGCCCAAAATGACGTCAAGCTTCAAATTCCGATCATCACGCCGGTTTCAGAGCAGGCATGGTCGGTTGGGGAATCTCAGAAAGCCGAAAGTGAAGCTCCGGATGGTTGGGGTCCCCAGGAACAGCGGGGTGTTGATATGGAAGTGGTCACTGCGGCTGCAAATATCGCTGCAGGTTCGAATGCAGTCATTTTGCGGCATCCTATTTCAGTGGCTGCCATTTCGAAGCTTGTGGCTAGTATCATCTAAGCTGAATACGGAGATAAGGAGAGTAATCTATGGCACTTAAAGGACTTGATATATTTAAGTTAACCCCCAAAACGAACTGTAAAGAATGTGGTAGCCCGACTTGTATGGCTTTTGCCATGAAGGTTGCTCAAGGCGCAGTTCCTCTAGATAAATGTACCCACATGTCCCCTGAAGCATTGGCGAAACTAGGGGAAGCCACTGCACCGCCCATGAAGACCATTAAGATCGGCACCGGTAACGCAGAATATACCTTGGGCGGTGAAACGGTTCTTTTTAGGCACGAAAAGACCTTTGTTTCTAAAAGTCTCTATGGCGTAACCCTCTGTCCCGACTGTGTAGACCAGGTTCTACCGGAGATCAAAACCGTGGATTATGTGCGTATCGGTGAACGGATGTTTGTGGAATTGGTCAATGTGGAATACACCGGAGATAAGGGCACATTCTTGGAAACGGTGAAGAAGGCGCTTACTGCAGAACGAACCCTGATTTTGGAAGTTTCCGATCTTACCGCAGCCAGGGAGGCTTTGGAGCTTACTAAAGCGGGTAAGCCTATCCTCAATGGGGCTAATGAGTCCAACTACAAAGAGATGAGTGCGCTGGCTACGGAATTCGGTGTCGTTTTAGGGGTTAGCGGTAAAAGCCTGGATGGGATTTACGATACGGTCGCGGCAATTGAAGGGCTGGGGAATAAGAATTTGATCATTGATGTAGGATCTTCCTCGGTGAAAGATGCCTTTGCCAACGCGGTACAGATCCGCCGTGCAGCCCTCAAAGATCAGGATCGAGTCTTCGGGTATCCTGCTATCGTTAATGTTGCGAAGTTGGCTCCTGGGGACAGCGTTATGCAAGCAGCCCTTGCTTCCCTTTTTACCTTGAAATACGGTTCTATTATCATTATGAGCGGTATGAGTTATGCTCAGGCCCTGCCCCTCTATGGCCTTCGGCAGAATATCTTCACCGATCCTCAGAAACCCATGAAGGTCGAACCAGGGATATATCCCTTAAATGGCGCTGACGAAAACGCGGTGTGTGCCACTACCGTAGACTTCGCGCTTACGTATTTCGTGGTTTCTGGAGAGCTTGAGCGTTCTGGGGTGCCGGTAAATCTGCTTATTTCTGATGCAGGGGGGTATTCCGTACTTACCTCTTGGGCTGCGGGTAAACTTTCAGCAAGTTCCATCGCCCGGTTCTTCAAAGAAGCGGGGATTGAAGGTAAGCTCAAGAGTCGTGACCTCATCATTCCCGGTAAGGTGGCGGTGCTTAAGGGTGAATTGGAAGAGAGCCTGCCTGGATGGAAGATCATCGTGGGGCCGAATGAAGCGGTCGCATCGGTCAAATTCCTCAAGGAACTCAAGGTTTCATAATAAGGCGCAAGGGTTGAAATATCAGGGGCCTGAATGAGTTTCAAGCCTCTGATGAAACTGGTTTAAGGAAAAGCGGTTTAAAGATGAGTTTTTCCACCTAAATCTAAGGTTGCTGTTTCAAAGCTTCAGTTTTGAAACAGCCATTAATTAATGGAGGTTAATTATGGGTAAATTTATTATCATCGGTGAACGAATTCACTGTATTTCGCCGGTAATTCGTGCTGCTATGGAGAATCACGATCCTGCGCCCATCCTGAAACGGGCGAAGGAACAACTTGAGGCGGGGGCCACCTATATTGATGTCAATATCGGGCCTGCGGAAAAGACCGGGGTAGAACTTATGAAGTGGGCGGTCCAACTGATCCAAAGCGAATGTGATAATGTTCCCCTTTCCCTGGATACGGCAAATAAAAGCGCTATCGAAGCGGGGATTTCAGTATATAACCGTTCCAAGGGGAAGCCGATTGTCAATTCCGCAGATGCTGGGGATCGTATTTCTTATATTGACCTTGCCGCAGCCAATGATGCCATCGTGATTGCCCTTTGTGCAAAACAGGGAGTGCCTTCGAATAATGAAGAGCGCATGACCTATTGTCAGGAGATGCTCGAATATGGTATGAACCTTGGCATGGATCCCAAGGATATATGGTTTGACCCCTTGTTCCTGGTGATTAAGGGCATGCAGGATAAACAGGTGGAAGTCCTTGATTTCATCAGCCAACTCAGGGATATGGACTTAAATTCCTCGGGAGGCCTTTCCAATGTTTCTAACATGATGCCCAAACATATTCGTCCGATCATGGATTCGGTCATGTTGGCCATGGCGATTAAGTGCGGCTTTACTTCCGCTATCGTGAATCCTTGTGATCTGCGGCTCATGGAAACGATAAAATCCGCGGATATCATCATGGATCAAAACCTGTATGCGGATTCATATCTTGAATTGTAGTTCTTGAACCAAGGAAGGCGAGTGGCGCAACAGTCTTAAAACAGGATTCATCGAAGGAAAAATGTGGAGAGGTTAGCCTCTCCATTTTCTTATGGAGGGCTCTTTATGTATTCACCATTGTACCCTTGATAGAAAGAATGGTTACAGTTAAAGGAATTTTTTTACCTGAGTTGTTGAGAGCTGTACGTACTGCATATTCTATACCTCCACAACAGGGTACTTCCATCCGAATCACCTGTAAGGATTTGAGGGAATTGTGGTTGAAAATTTCCCTCAGTTTTTCACGGTAATCTGGGGAATCGAGTTTTGGACAACCAATGAGGATGACACGATCTTTCATAAATTCCTGGTGAAAATTGCTATACACATAAGCGCAACAATCAGCAGCTATTACCACATGGGCCTGTTCAAAGTAGGTGGCTTGTATGGGTACCAGGGTGATTTGTACCGGCCATTGGACAAATTTACGAGGTGTCGGGGGCGAAAAGTCCGGCGGAATCTGATGGATCTCAGCTTCTACCGTGATTGCTCCTGTAGGACAAACCGGTATACAATTACCAAGTCCATCGCAATACGCCTCCTGTACGAGGCGAGCTTTGCCATCAATAATACTAATCGCTGCCTCGTGGCAGGCTTGAGCGCATAGGCCGCAGCCAGTGCACCGCTCCTCATGAATGTGTACCATAGTTTAATTATACTTCCTTAAACACAAAGTGCTGGTTGTATTTACAACAAAAACGTAAAAAATGTAGGTTGTTATTGATATCTTGAGTAGGTACTATCCAATGCAGTGAGCGCAGTGCAGGCCCAGGTTCCCCGCCGGTCTATACGGTCCGATTGGGTATAAAACGTGATAACATCACCGGTATAAGGTATCTGCCGGCGAAGGGCAAGGGTTTCTTGGAGGACTTGTAAAAATGCCTTTCGGCTCATCGTTTCTGCGCCCAGGCTGGCCAGGTGATCCGTATAGACCTGACAATCAATAAAGGCGACCTCATCGGCAAAAAGCCGCTGGGCAAGGAAAAGAAAAGCCCCCTTGGACGCATTGGATCGTTTGGCAAACATGGATTCTCCAAAGAAGACATTCCCCAGGCGTATACCGTAACACCCTCCTACCAGTTCCCCATACTCATAACTTTCCGCTGAATGAGCCCAACCTAAACGGTGCAGTGCTGTATACGCGGCGATGATGTCCTCGGTGATCCAGGTCCCTTGCTGACCAGGCCTGGACATCGCGGCACAGCCCTGAATTACGCCCCTAAAATCCCGATCTAAGGCAAACTCAAAACAGCTTTTCTTAAAGACCTTTTTCATGGAAGCGGAGATATGCAGCTTTCCTGGAAACAATACCATCCGGGGATCCGGAGATTGCCAAAGAATGGGGTCTTCAGGATTATACCAGGGGAATATACCCTGCTCATAGGCGGAGAGGAGCATCCCTGGGGAAAGGTTACCTCCTATAGCGATGATACTATCGCCTCGAGAAAAGTATGCATCGGGCCTAGGAAAAGAATAACGCTGGTATTCGCTGAGATAGGGAAAATCAGGATCAGCGCCGACCATCCGATCCCTCATAGCACCTTAGAGCTTCGGGTATGAGTAGTTTCCAACACGGTGATCTGGTATGCACCCTCAAGCCAATCAGCCCGAGCGCTTCCCCCTTCAGTGAGACGGCCAAAGAGAACCTCGTCCACAAAAAAGGATTTGATTCTATCTTCAATAACTCGACCCACATTACGGGCACCAAATTCTCGACTGTACCCATCACTAGCAAGCTGGTCAATACAGGTATCGGTAACTTCCAGCGAGATCTTTTTCTCTGCTAATTGGGTTTTGAAGAGATTCAATTCTTTACGTACAATGGAAGTCATAATTTCTCGAGAGAGGTGGCTGAAACAGACCACTGCATCCAGACGATTCCGGAATTCTGGAGTGAAGGTTTTCTCCACCGCTCCATCTACCGCGGACGCGTCAATACTCCGTTCTCCAAACCCGATGAGGCTCTTACCAATATCTCGGGCGCCGGCGTTGCTAGTCATAATGAGAACCACATTTCGAAAATCCGCTTTCCTGCCGTTATTGTCTGTAAGGGTTGCATAATCCATGATCTGCAAGAGGATGTTGTAAATATCCGAGTGAGCTTTCTCAATCTCATCTAACAGAACTACACTATGGGGCTGCTTCCGTATAACATCGGTTAAGAGGCCCCCTTCTTCATACCCCACATACCCAGGGGGCGATCCAATGAGCCTCGAAATGGTATGTTTTTCCTGATATTCACTCATATCGAATCGGTGTATAGAAACTCCCAGGATTTGAGCAAGGCTCCGGGCTAATTCAGTTTTACCTACTCCGGTAGGGCCTACAAAGAGAAAATTCGCCACTGGTTTGCCCTCAGCCCTAAAACCGGCCCGGGATCGCTTCACTGCTGCGACTACCATGCCCACTGCCTCATCTTGACCGAATATCCGCGCTTTGAGCCGCTCTTCTAGATTGCGGAGTTTATCTTTCTCATTTTCTCCTACTGACCGTTCCGGTATCCGGGCTATCCGGGAAATCACCGATTCAATTAAGGGAAGTCCAATATCAACGATTTCTACGGTTCCCTCTTGCACTGAGGTTCCCTCAGCCAAGAGACCACTCTCAACTTCCAAAGATACTTTTTTCTCGTTTTTTTCTGCCTTGTCATGCCTATCAAAAAAAAGGGAAAATTTTTTCGATAAGCTGCTTTTATTATTTACCTCAGGCTCTTTAGGCAGGGGAATTTTTTGTTCACTTTGTTTAGAAGCTGCTATCCGGGCAAAGGCGCCAGCTTCATCGATCACGTCGATGGCCTTGTCTGGTAGGCGTCGTTCGGTGATAAACTGTGCAGAAAGCCGTACGGCCCCTTCCACCGCTTCGTCACTATAACGAACCTTATGGTATTCCTCGTATTTTGATTTAAGCCCTTGAAGGATGGCGATAGCATCATGTTCACTCGGTTCATCAATATCAATCTTCTGAAACCGCCGGGACAGCGCTCGATCCTTGTCAAAAAATTTGTTATATTCTTCGTGAGTGGTGGAACCGATACAACGAATTTTCCCGGAAGTAAGGGCAGGCTTGAGCAGATTAGACGCATCCAAAGCTCCTCCAGAGACCGAGCCTGCCCCGACGAGGGTATGAATTTCATCAATAAAAAGGATAGCCTTTTCTTTTTTTAGCATTTCTTCAATGACCCGCTTGATTCGTTCTTCAAAATCCCCTCGGTATTTGGTACCTGCCACCAAGGCGCCCATATCCAAGGAAAAGATAGAGAAATTTCTAAGGGTAGGAGGTACATTCCCCGCTACGATACGTTGGGCAAGTCCTTCGGTGATGGCGGTTTTTCCCACTCCTGAATCCCCCACATGGACGGGGTTGTTTTTGAGCCGTCTACACAGTACTTGAATGGTCCGGTCTAACTCTGCTTCCCTGCCGATAACTGGTTCAAGCTTATGGTCTTTAGCGAGGGCGGTAAGTTCCGTAGCATACCGTTCCAGAGCGCTCCGTTTATTCCCTTTGGTTTTTTGAGCCGGATCCAGTCCATCCTCATCAACCGACTCTTCTTTTCGTTCTTGGAGCACACTACCGTTCATTTTATTAAGGGTGAAGGGCCCTCTATCTCCATCAAATCCATGAGAGAGGACATTGAGGAGTTCAAACCGTTTAACCCCCAATTTACGCAAATAATAGGCACAATAATTTTGTTCTTCATCATAGAGGGATACAAGGATATCTGCCACATCCAAGGTATGCTTCTGGGAAGCCTGGCTTTGAAGTACTGCTCGTTCAATGACACTCTGAAAACCCACGGTTTGGGTCGGCTCCGTATCACCTATACTGGGGACTTTCTGCTCAAAATAACTTTCCATACCATCTTTAAGCATATCCAGATTGGCGCCACAAGCAGACAGTATACCCTGGACCTCATCAAAGGCTAAGGCTGCATATAGTATATGTTCCGGCGTCAGGTACTCATGGTTGCGCACTTTAGCCTCATGATAGGCGGCGTTTATAATGGCCTGTACATGGCCGCTGATTTTCATCTTTAGTACTCCCGCTCAGGGTATGGACCCCAGCTTTTTACATTTAAAAAAATACCACTAATTAGATTATAATACCAAATCCGATAAAACACTATGAGTTTTATCGCAAATTTGGGTTTCCCCTATTTTTAATTGTATAAGCCAAGCCAATTTCACCTGTTTTTACGATAACCCGGCTTCTTATAGGGATTTCACAATACATCGGAGGGGAAATTCGTACTGCCTGGCCAAGGTATGCACCTGTTGGGCCTTGGTCTGGGCTATATCCCAGGGGTATTGTCCTACTACCCCTCGTCCTTTTCGATGCACATCCATCATGATACGATTCGCCTCAAGCGTGTCTTTATGGAATACGACGATCAAGATTTCCACTACAAAATCCATGGTGGTATAATGATCATTGAGCAATATCACCTGAAATTCTTCAGGCTCCTTGAGCTTTTCCGCTTTCTTGGTGGCAAATAACGTATCATCCCTGGTATGTACAGGCATATTTTGAGCATACCCAAAATTGGGTAAGAGTACAATAGGTATCCAGGAGCCCTGGCTCAGCACCCTTGTGTACCCTGAAGAAATGTATTATTTTTGTATAAAAATGAGATTGAGAGGTTATACTATGATTACTAAAGCCGCTTTACGCAAAGAGATAAAACAGCGTCTGGAATCCCTTCCCCCAGAGAAGTTTTATGAAGAAGGTTTACAGGTTGCTTCCCGCATACAAAGCCTGCCCCTGTGGTCCCAATACGAAACTATCTTGTTCTATCTTTCGATGAACCTGGAAATTGATACACAACCCCTTCTGGAAACGGCATTCTCGGATAAGAAAAAGATTTTTGTCCCCAAGGTTTCCGGTGAAGATCTGCATTTCTTTCGTATTTATACGCTAGCCGGCCCCTGGCATTATGGGGCTTTTGGTATTCGGGAACCGCAAACAGAGAAGTCAGAGGATTTGTTGAAATCTCAGGATTTCCCCGGGCTGATTATCGTACCGGGAGTGGCCTTTACCCAGGAAGGGGATCGGATGGGACACGGCAGAGGGTTTTACGACCGTTTTTTTGGTTCTTTGGACAAACAGGGTATATCGTATGCTACGTTGGGTATATGTATGAAAGCCCAGATTGTTCCTGAGGTTCCCACAGAAATTTGGGATAAAAAAATGGACGCCCTTATTTTTGGCTAATCATTCACTTTTTTCTGTAATTTTTTATGAATTTACCCTGAAATACTATGATTGTGTATTGACCATATTGGCATCTTTATATATATTGAATACATTCCCCTGTAGCTCAGTTGGTAGAGCAAGTGGCTGTTAACCACTGGGTCCGTGGTTCGAGCCCGCGCGGGGGAGTTTGAGGCGGATTAGTCTGTATGATTAATCCGCCTTTTGTTTAATCTTCAGTTTGTGTAAATCATAAGGAAAGAAGCGTGCGTCCAGGCGAGGTCTTGCCAGGGTATTCCTTCTTATAGTATGGTGAACAAATGGATTGCTCTATCATAGGATACGATCCGGTAAGCGCATGGAGGAAAACTGCGAATACGGTGGAGGAATTACTATCTTGCAGGAATACCGGAGAGCTTACCTGGATACATATCAACGAGTTTAATGAGCCTTTGGCCATACAAACCTTGGTGAAAACGTTTGGTATTCACCCTCTGACCGTGGAAGACATCCTGGGCATAGAACAGCGACCAAAGGCTGAAGAATTTGCGGACTATCTTTTTATCACCCTTAAGGCGATCACCCGGAAAAATGGGGAAATAAGCCTCGATCAGATAAGTCTTATTCTGACTCATGATACGGTTATTACTTTTCAGCACATCCCTGGAGATTCTTTTGAAGTTATCAGGCGGAGGATATTAAATAATATCGGCAGAATCAGGAAGATGGGCTCGGATTACTTGGCTTATGCGATCATTGATTCGGTGGTGGATGAGTATTTTGTTGCCTTGGATACCCTGGGCACGAGCATTGAGGACTTTGAAGAACGAGCCTTGGATGAAAACGATATGTCCCTAATTTCGGATCTTCAAAAAGTCAAGCAAACCCTCATAAAAATACGACGGATTATGTGGCCCCTAAGGGAAAGCCTGATAAGTCTCCCGCGGCTGGATTCAAACCTGATTAACCCTGAGCTTGAACCGTTCCTCAAGGACCTCCAGGATAACGTGATTCAGGTGCTTGAAACTCTGGAGACTTACCAGGAACTCTTGACCGGGGTGATGGAGGTAAACCTATCCCTCCTCTCAAACCGGATGAACAAGGTTATGAAGGTATTAACCATTATTTCAACCATCTTCATTCCTCTGACCTTTATTGTGGGGGTGTACGGCATGAATTTCGCCTACATGCCTGAATTGCAATATCCTTATGCGTATCCCATCACCTGGGGGCTTATGGTACTTATCGCAGTGGGGATGCTCTTGTTCTTCAAACGCCGGCATTGGTTATAAGGAGACAATAAAAAACGCATGAAAATCCTTATTCCCTCTGACGAAGGGCTTCATACGGCTGCTGAGGCCCTTAGGGCAGGGCTGCTTGTGGCTTTTCCCACAGAAACCGTGTACGGTTTAGGGGGTGATGGGTTTAACCCCCAAGCTTTGGCACGTATCTTTGCGGCAAAAGGCCGGCCCTGGTTTGATCCTCTGATCATCCATATTGCGGACCTGGACAGCCTTGAGCGTATAGCCGCTACAGATTCCCTGGAATCAGAAGTACGGAACAAGGTTCATGCGCTTTGCGCTTGTTTATGGCCAGGTCCCTTGACCCTAATCCTCCCCAAACAGCCGGATGTCCCGGATCTCGCCACAAGCGGGCTTCCTACCGTAGCGGTCCGTTTCCCGGATCATAGGGCAGCGCAACAACTGATCCGCCTCTCTACCGGGGCAGTGGCCGCACCGAGCGCCAATCCCTTTGGATACCTCTCCCCCACCAAAGCAGCGCATGTACAAGAACAACTGGGAGACCAGGTTGCTTTTATTATTGATGGAGGCCCCTGCGGTATCGGAGTAGAGTCTACGGTATTAGACCTGAGCGCCGGTTCTCCGCGGATTCTTCGTCCTGGGGGAACACCCCGGGAACGTATTGAAGCAGTGATAGGTGCCGTAGCCTGCCCGCCTGTAGAACCGGGTAGCACTATTCATGCTCCAGGGCAGCTCAAGAGTCATTATGCTCCCAGGACCGCGCTTACCCTTCATCCCAGGCCGGAAATGATCCGCCTGCCCTACGAGCCATCGGAAGCCTATCTCTTTTTTGACCGTGGGTCCTGGGATACCTGGGCACAAGGCTTGCGGTATCCTTACGGCACTGAACTTGACTTGCCAGAGACTTCCCGGATCCGGGTACTTTCGGACCAGGGGAACCTGGCTGAAGCTGCGGCCCGGCTCTTTGAACTACTCCATGAGTTTGAC
>JAISBK010000070.1 GCA_031266255.1 Treponema sp. | reverse complement strand
GCTGCAGCCCTGGCAGTCCAGCCCGTGCCCCAGGCATCCCTCTTTAGCAGCGTCTTTTCTCAGGCTCTGCCCATAGTTGCGATTCCTACCACCGCAGGTACAGGTGCAGAAGTTACCCCCAATGCAGTGCTTACCAACGATGTAGCCCAGACTAAAACCTCGGTGGCTGCTCCTGTCTTAGTGCCCCGGCTGGCTTTCCTAGATGCCCGGTATATGCAGGGCTTACCCCAATCGATTACCATCAATACCGCGATTGATGCCCTTTCCCATGGGATTGAAGGGCTGTTGTCGGTTCGAGCCTCCCCTTGGAGTGATGCCCTGGCCAAAGCCAGTATCGGAGCAATCACCGATTGCTTTCCTGCCCTAGAAGGAGAAGCCGCTGAGTGGAATCATAGTCAAGTACGCCAAAAATTGCTCTGGGCTTCTACGCTGGGAGGCATGGTTATCGCAAATACCGGTACCATCGCGGTTCACGCTATGGGGTATATGTTGACCTATTTTAAGCACATTGATCATGGACGGGCTAACGGCTTGCTTCTTGGCCGGTATTTACAACTGGTTCAAGCCAAGGAGCGTAAAGAAGACCATCCCCGGATCCCTGACCTGCTCTTGGCTATGCATATACCGAACCTGGAAACTTTCATGGGAATTCTGGATAGGCTATTGGGCAAGCGGGAACGATTGAACGCTGCAGAGCTGGCCTATTATGCGGATCGGGCGATTACGGCAAAAAACAGCGCCAATGGCTTGATACCCGTGACCAGGGATGAGCTTTTGGAGGTGTTCAGCACGTCTCTTGGTTAAGCCTAGGGATAGAGAGCCGCGGCCTGCTCTCTATCCCTAGGCTTACCTGATGTTTTGATGGAGGTGTTCATCTCAAGGATTAATTCGACCGCCTCGTTAGGCAAGCTTTTTTTATATTTCAATCATTTTGCCTTCTTCAAAATATATTGATTTATCATCTGTTAATCTATGTATGGATACCTTATCTCTTACTTCTATCATTTTTAATTCATCCTCAAGATTTTTATTCTGTTTCAAAAAACTATCATAATGCGGAAATAGTATTAAATCTTTATATATTAATCCGGATAAATCTTTTAGTCCTATTACATTCCCATGTGATTTGGGAAAACCCATTAAATCATACCACTCTTCAATATAATGTACTCCACTCGTGAAAAGTAAGGCACCTGCGCTAATACCAACAATTATTTTATTAGTATTTCCAATTTCTAATAAAATATTTTCAGCCTTTTTCTTTTTTACATAGTATAATAAATTAAATGGATTCCCCCCATTTATTATAATAAAATTATATTGATATAATAGATAAATAGTATCACTATATTCAAAATCAAACAGGTTACTATTTTTTATGTTTTTATTGCTTAGATATTCTCTCGTACCTACCTCAGAATCCCTTTTTAACTTGGGCGTTTTTGCTGCCGTGGGTATTATACAAGAATTTATGGTTGCATAGTTTTTTAATATATTTTCTTTACAAAAAGAAAAAAGTTTTTCATTAAATCCACCACTGTTAAGAATGAGCATTTTATCCTCCGTTGTCTCACGTGTCCTCACGTTCTGGCTGTTTATGATGTTTTGGCGGCCCAGATAAGGACTTTGCGGCAATATACATGATCAAGCATCGTTCCCTAACATGCCGTAACGTAAGGGCGTACCGGTTTACAAGAGCATCATGTATTTAACTTCAAGCCATGAGCAGATACCAAACTTAGTCACGATACCGCAGTTGTACCGGACTGGCAATAAACGCGTCCCGGTGTACTTTGGTTATCCGGAACAGTTCGACCTTGTTAAGCTGTTCGCAGAATGCAAACGCATGGGTTCCTATCTTGCTCACGCTGCTGGGGATGCTCACCGATGTTAATGCGGTATGGGCAAAGGCATAATTCCCAATAGCGCCCAGTCCCCGGGGGATGCTCACCGAACGTATCAAGGTTTCGGCAAAGGCGTTATCCTCGATAAACCGCAGGCAAGAGGGGATTGTATACTGGGTATCTAGTTTCCCCCGGGGATAGGTAATCAGGGTTTGCAGGGATTTATCAAACAAGACCCCGTCCGCACTGGTAAAGCAGGGATTTCCTTGATCTACGGTGATAGCTACAAGGCTCTTGATGGCAAAGGCACCTTCCCCAATAGCAGTAACCCCAGCAGGGATGCTCACGGTCGTTAATTTAGTAAAGGCAAAGGCATATTCCCCGATACCGACAAGCCCCTTGGGGATTACAATAGAATGCAACTTGACTCCATAAAAGGCCGCTTTCCCAATCACCGTGATCCCTTCGGGGATCACCGGGGCTTCATCGGATCCGGTGTACTTCACCAATATAGTTCCTTCACTAATAAAGGAATCATTTGTAAAAGAATCATTCAGTTCTTGCATATAAGACTCGTTATTAAATCTCCTTTTCTGTACGTATTTTAGTATAGAATGACTATACCGTAACTACAGCCTCTCGTACAAGCTATAGTGATTTCTTCCCGTTCTTCAAGGGCAAGGGGTATACCTTTTTTCTGTTTCTGTACATAAATCTTTATAATGGACGTTTTTATCCGCAGGGTAGGGCCAGAGCTTCCCGTTCGTGCCTTGCAGCAGGTAGACTGTCCCTCGGGGATCCTCCCCTTCTCCGGCTATCGCCCCTTCAGAAAGGGGGATCTTACCGCCCCCTCCAGGGAGGTCTACTGCATAAACCGGGAAACCCAAGCCGGAGATCCGCTCCTTTAATTCCCGGTACAGGGCAAGGCCGGTTCTAAGGGGTACTCTGAAATGAGCAGTACCTGGGGCCAGATCCAACTGAAACAAGTAGTAGGGAGAAAGCCCCAAATCAAGACATTTCCGAAAGAGCGCCGCTAAGACTTCAGCGTCATCGTTGATACCGCGAAGCAATACGGTCTGCACATGAACCGGAATCCCCTGATCCACACAGGCGGTAAGTACTTCCTGGGCTGGTTCGGCCAGTTCCTGGGGGTGGTTGCTCTGTATCACCATACGCAGGGGGCGATAGGTTTTTAAGAGCCGGATAGTTTCAGGCGTAAGCCGGCTTGGATTCGTAATGGGAACCCTAGTACAGAGCCTCAGGAGGATTCCCGGCCTGGTATCCCGTAAAGCGCTGAAAAGTTCTGCCAAGCGCACATCTTCTGCGGTCAAAGGGTCTCCCCCGGAGATGAGGATCTCCCGAATTTCAGGATGAACCTTGAGATAGGCAAGGGCGGGAATAAGCTCCACAGGGCTGATAAAGTGCTTTGGCTGATTTATCCACATCCGGCGGAAACAATAGCGGCAATACCCTGCACAAGTGCCTCCTGCAAGGAGCAATGCCCGATCCTGATATTGATGAATGAGACGGGGCGCGGCTTGATGCAGGGCTTCTCCCAAGGGGTCTTGCAGGGCAAAGGGATCCGCCAACCCTTCCGCGGGATCCGGGAGGAATTGCCGTCTGATGGGATCGGTTTTATCCGGTCCAGCAAGGGATGCAAAGTAGGAACTTACCGCAAAAGGGAACCCCCCTGTTTGCTTGATAGTTTCCATATAGGCTGCCTCTGCGGCATCCACGGCCAGAGGTACAGGAAGGTCTTCCCATGAGGTGATCACTGTTTTGGTCATTACCTGGGAAAGGATACCCTAGTCTGCCAGCCGGTGCAAGATTCGCCGGCAGTTTCACACAGTTTCATAGATCCATAAAAATCGCCTTATAGGGTTTGCCGCCCGCGGTGTTAACGGCCCGACCAATACGCTTCGGCCCAGCGTAGTTCGTCCCGCAGTTTTATGGGTTTTGTTTCCTTGTCGATAAGCACAAATTCGATGCCGCTCATCTCCGCCCAATCCCGGAAGTATTCCGCAGTCAAAGCGCTCGAATACACCGAATGATGGGCGCCCCCTGCAATGATCCATGCTTCGGCGGCGTCCCGCAGTGTGGGATATGGTTTCCAGAGGGCCCGGGCCACCGGCAGCTTAGGCATGGCGTTTTCAATTTTGATGGTTTCTATTTCATTGACAACCATCCTGAACCGATCCCCCAGGTCAATCAGGGTTGCCAGTACCGCAGGTCCTGGCGCGGCGTCAAATACCATGCGGGCAGGCGGGGCCTTGCCGCCTATTCCCAGGGGATGGACCTCAATCCGGGGCTTCCCTTCCGCGATGGAAGGGCAGACCTCAAGCATGTGCGCGCCCAGCGCCGCTTCCCGGCCCGGTTCAAAATGGTAGGTATAGTCTTCCATAAAGGAAACGCCCCCCGGAAGGCCCGTTGCCATAATTTTGGCCGTCCTAACCAGCATGGATTGTTTCCAATCCCCTTCCCCGCCGAAACCGTAGCCCTGTTCCATGAGCCGCTGACAGGCCAGGCCCGGAAGCTGGGGCAGACCGTGGAGATCCTGAAACGTGGTGGTGAATGCCCCCGCGTGTTCCGCCTCCAGCATCCCCGCCAGGGCGATTTCGATTTTTGCCTGTTCCAGCATGGCGGTCCGGCCATTCCCCGGATTCCGCAGTTCCGGCGCCAGTGTGTATGCGACTTCGTATTCCCCGGCCAGTTTTTCCGCTTCCCCGTCGCTGATGCTGCTGAACCGCTCCGCCAGATCCCCGATGCCCCAGGTATTGACCTGCCAGCCGAATTTGATCTGGGCTTCCACCTTGTCCCCTTCGGTAACCGCCACTTCCCGCATATTGTCCCCCAGCCGGAGAACCGCAGCGTACATCCCGTCATTACGGGCGGC
>JAISBK010000029.1 GCA_031266255.1 Treponema sp. | reverse complement strand
GCGATGTGGCAAAATACCCATTAAGTAAATATAACTTCCTGGGGGAGAAGGACACCGAAAGGAAGCGGGTGATGACCACCCCCTATCTTTATGCGGCAAACTACGAATTGGAATTGCAGGCGGATGAATCCCTGCTGTTCCAGGAGCCGGTTTATTCTCCCGGATGGGACTTCTCTGTCCGGGGCGCTCTTGCGCAGCTTGACGCCGCCTACGATGGGGACCATTATTGCGCCTTGACTATAGCAGCCCCCATACGGAAGACTCTGGATGGGCAGTATTATCAAATTGTGGGCTTTACCTACCCGGGCAATATAAAGAACTGGATACCCACAGTTGTGGCTCTATGCAAAAAGTACCGTGTCCAGTACATTTACACGGAAAATAACCCGGATAAGGGATATACGGCGGATAAATTATCGGCAAATGGTCTTAGGGTGAAGCGGTATACTGAGAACCAGAATAAACACCTTAAGATCAGCACCTATTTATTTGACGTTTGGCGCCGCCTTGAATGGTCACCGGAGACCGATGATGAATACATGAACCAGGTGACGGATTATCGGGAAGGGTCGGAGCCCGATGATGCCCCGGATTCCGCATCGTCTCTGTTCCGGGAAGGGTTCGACGGTGCCGGCTTAACGGCCAGGTCAAGGTGGGAGTGGTAAGGAGGACAAGGCGAAAACGGTTGTATGGGAAAGCAAATCCCCGGAAGATATTATTAAAGATTTCAATACTGAAATTGACAAACTCATAAAGTTTGCCAATGAGACCGGACCGGTATATAGCCCTCCCTGGTCACGGATCGTGATCTTTGGGAAAGAAGAATTTGAAAGATTAGACGCAACGAGAAAAAACATAGCATTATTTTTTGATCATTTCATAGAAGGGATATTCTTTCAGGGGTATACGGAAAAAGAAGACGTGTGGCTTTTATCCATGGGTCATAAAATCTTATTCATTAACAAGCAGATTTATGAGGGAATATAAAACTATGGAAATTGTATTGAACTATAATCCAGGAGTATTTTATGTCCGAAGAAGTAAAGCCCGGCATCATCGAAAAAGCAAAGAAGTTCGCAAGAGACGGCTGGAAAAATGTTATCACCGGTCTTGGATCAGCGAAGGACAAGAACAGGTATACCCGCAGCAAAATGGATGGGGTTCTGTCTGACATAGAACTGGAGTCCATTTTTGCTGATGACGGCCTCGGCGCCCGGATCGTAACCCTCCTTCCCGATGATATGTTCCGGGAGGGCTGGGACTACGAGTTCCCGGACCAAGAGGATGAGGACAAAGCAGTTTCCAAGATTGTCGATGAGTACGACGCCGTACTGGAATCCATCAGCGCCTTATCCAGGATTAAAGAGGGGTTCTATTGGTCCCGGCTTTACGGCGGGGCGATATTGCTCATAGGGGCCCTGGATGGCCAACCTCTCAATGCCCCGCTGAAACCATCGCGGATACGGTCTTTCGAGTACCTGAAAATAATCGACAGGTCCGATATCGTGTTCAGCAACATCCGCTTCCAGCTTGACCCGGAAAAACCGCGCTACGGGATGCCTGAATTTTACCCCATTTCTTTTATGACACCCTTTGGCGCTACCGAGGTAAAGGAAGTCCACTATACCCGTATTATTGAGCTGCACGGGAGCAAAATACCGGCTGGTGCGACCACCCTGCTCAGCCAGGAACAGCGGTATTGGGGCCTCAGCGCATTACAGAAGGTTGGTAATTATCTGCGGATAGTGGGAAGTTCCATTGGCAGTATCGGCCATTTGCTTCACAGCTTTAGCACAGGAAAGTACAAGCTGGCGAATTTGGCAGAGATACTTGATCAGCCTGATGGGGAAGAAAAGATAAAAAAACAGGCTGAAATCATGGAATTTACCCGCAGTGTATTCAATATCGAACTTCTTGATAAAAATGATGATTTTATTCGGGATACTGTGAGTTTTACCGGAGTACCGGAGGTCCTTTACAACATCTTTATGCTGGTTTCCGCCTGTACCGGCTATCCCATTACCAGGCTCTTTGGCGTGTCCCCTGCCGGTCTTAACTCAACCGGCGAATCCGATATGCGGAACTACTATGACATGGTACGGTCTGTCCAGAAATCGGATGCGGAACCCGTTGTCTTGCGGTTGGTGAAAATCATTTCCGAGTGGAAGGGCCTTGAGGAACCGTATATTGTATGGCGGCCGCTTCGGCAGCTCACCGAGAAAGAACAGGCGGATGTTGATAAGGCGAAAGCGGATGTTGAATCGGTAAAAGCAACCACCTACCAGGCGTACATCAATGCCGGGGTCATGGAACCGTATGAGGCCCGGGCCCTGCAATTTGGTGATACCCTGGACAAGATACCAGTCCCGGAAGGTGAGGAACTGCCGCCGGTTGAAACGGTGCCGGAAGAAAACCCGGAAGGCGATAACCAAGGAGGTGAAAATCCTGACAGTGAAGACGAACCTGCTAACGCAGGAGACGATTCGGATAACAAAATGGACGATAAAATCAAGAGCATGGACGAGAAGGAAGTCATGGCCCGGATTAAGGAGTTGGAATCCCAAGATGAATTGACCGAGGAAGAAGAGGTTGAACTTGAGAAGCTCCAGGCCAAGGCTGTCGAAATTAAGAAAGGCAAGGTATAATGAATCGGGCAGAATTTGATCTTGGATTTGAAATTACTTTTAACACGCAGCATGGGAAAAATGCGATGTTTTTTATCATGATGGAGTTTCTTGGAGGTTGGCAACTCGAGCACGAAAATGGGACGTGTTATGATCAGCACTTGATTGCGATTTATGATGCGATTAAAGCAGCCAGAGTTAAGAAGAACGGTAAGTAACGGAGGATGTAGGAAGAATGAAATTGATAGACACAGGTCTAGGTGTATTCATAGATCAAGACAAGATAGATCAGTTTAATAGCGAATTTAATTTCGACTATTATGGTAATTGCAATAATTGTAAAAAAATGCATAGAAACATTGCCGACGAAGGTATATGTAAGGAAAGGCTTGCCCGTGGTATGTCCCGTATTGAAGCAATTGTTGACTGCCATACAAGGAAATATTATCGCTGCGATTTACATGAAAATTGGTAAAAGGGTTAGCTGTAATGACCATTACCGCCGGCCGGGAGGCCCTCAAGCAAGCCCTTTACATCCACCGCAAAGAGCTGGGACGGGCAGGGAGAAACAGGAAGCATAGGCCGCAGAGTTGGCTGTACCCCTGGGCCACAGAGAAGCACTACGCAGCGGCGATCCGGGCCTGGCTGCGGCCGATGATGGACTACGTGCATACCTATCTCAAGAACAACGAGGAAGCGATACTGCGGGGTGACTCAGCAGCCCTGGTCAGGCAGGATGCCATCCCGGGCGGCAGCTACCGCCGGCTGGTCAAGTCCCTCAATGGCTGGTTTACGACCTACCTCCCTGAGATCAACGAGAATGGTACCCGTGATGCGCCTCCGGTGGTATTCATGGGCCTGGGCAACATCGCCGAAAACCTTAACGACTTCAATGATGCGCAATGGCAGAAAGCGGCCAAGGCGGAACTGGGGGTGGAGTTCCCCATGTATGAGGAGTGGTGGGAACCCACGAAGCAAACCTGGCAGGAGGAGAACTACAGACTTATCCGTAAACTGAGCGATGATTATATAGGCCAGATAAACCAGAAAACTGAACAGGCGGTCATTTCCGGGTGGTCAGTTTCCCAGCTTGCCGCTGAGATTAGGAAAATCGATGGCAGCATTAAGCAGGGCCGGGCGAACCTGATAGCCCGGGACCAGATCGGCAAGCTCAATGAGATGGCTACGCAGGCCCGCATGGAGCAAGCCGGCCTGACCATGTATATCTGGTCCACCGCCCAGGATGAGCGGGTCCGGGGCTACGAGGGTGGGCATTATCCTAACGCCCGGCCTTCTCATCACCTGATGGAGGGGCTGCTCTGCCGGTGGAGCGATCCTGCCGTGTGCAGCGACGATAAGGGCAAGACCTGGAAGCCGCGGCCCTCCGATGCCGTCTTGCTTCACCCGGGGCGGGACATCCAGTGCCGGTGTGCGGCGCTCAGTTATTGGGAGGAGCTGGTTGGGGAGGTGGACAGTGTAATCGCCAAGGAAGAGGGATATGATGCGCCGGAACGCGCTGCACCGACACCACACCAAACGCCTCCATCAGACGAAATAGCGGAGAAGAGAATCAAGGAACTTGTGAGAAAGATTACCACTGAACAGGAAGCCATCGAACTTGGCGGTTTATTACTGAACAAAGCCGGGAAAGAAAAACGCGACATATTTTCGGTTATGGGCGAGTATCGTAAATTCGGTACAACGCAGAAACACACTTTTGACGCAGGCTCGTATGGCAAGAAAAGGATAGAAGCCGCATCGCAGTACTATCCGCGTAATTGGGTTGAATTGTCAATTAAGGATGCGAAAGCAAATGGGTTAAAAGTAAAAAGGGTATCACGAGGCTACTACTCCCATTACCAGCGCGAAATTGCTTTAGATATTCGCTTTGGCTGTGAACTACACGAAATGGCGCATCGTATGGAAGCACTTAATCCACAAATTGTATCCTTGGAAAAAGAGTTTTACAACCGCCGAACACAGGGAGAAGCTCTTGTCAGACTAAAAATGTTACCCGGCTATGATAATGCAGAAGCAAATGAAAGAGTGCGTGTTGACAAGTTTGCCAGCCCGTATATGGGCAAGGATTATGGGGGAGATGCCTATGAATTGCTTTCTATGGGGCTTGAAAACCTTAAAACAAAGAAGTACAATACAGATGTTGATTATGATTCTTTTATTGTCGGTGTATTGACAGGAGTGAAGTAGTGATTGAAATCCATGGCAAGATAGGCGGCAACACCTACAAACTGGGCTTTAGGCGTACCGGAGATGGCGCGGATGACTATATTGTCTCCGGCGACGATGTGGCAATAGAAAAATTTTTATCGGAAGCAAAAAAAGACCACGGCGTACTTGGTTTACCTCCCGCCGACTGGAGTTTCAAAGAAGGGTATCTTAATAGCGAATACCCGGCGGCGGCTCTTGCCGAGGTCGCTGTTTTTGATACGATTACAAAGTCCATAGACGATTGGGAAGATATTCCTGAAGGTGCGGTATATTGAATCCCAGGGTGAGACTATAGGGTAATCTGGATGGCTAAAAAGAAAAATGATGACGTTGTTTTTACACTTCACGACGATGAACCTAACCCTTTTGAGATGAGCGGGGAGGAATACGAGAAAGCCCGTGAGGAGTATGATCAAAAAACAGAAGCTGAAAGCAAAAAGATGGAGGCATGGCTGAAAGCTCACAAGAAGTAGGCACCGGGGGGAGGCTAGGCATACGGGGAGGAAAAGTGATGTGGTGGTATTTTGTGAAATTGAGAGAAGACAAAGAAACCGTCACCTACAGCTATGGCTTTGAAACAAAAGAGCTAACCGGCGTATTTGAGTATGATAAAAAGACCGATACGACCAAAATCATAAAATATGCGGACAATCATTCTGAGACGGATCAAAAAATAGACCCGCTTCCGGCGCACCTACTCGTAAAAAAGTATGAGGCCCCGGATGAAAAGATGATTGCTTTCGGATGATCCATTAGGGAGGGCCTATGGAGCTAACGGATGAATGCCTTGAAACAATAAAAGCGGCCGCCCGGAAGATAGATCACGGGGATCTCCATATCAAAATCATGGCCCGGCTGGAAAACCAGCAAAGTTATGACGTAGTATTCGGGACCGAGGAGAGGATACGCTTTAGGAAGGCTATACCGACAGAGGACGAGCCCAGGAGCAGCCCCCCGGACAGGTATTGACGGCCTATAGCGGGATGCTCTCGTTTTGAATAAAGGGACTTGACAAACTGAGCAAGGCCCGGTAGATTAGATTTTAGTATCATACGAGCCGACCGAAATACGGAAGCCCGTGGATTTCAAGTGTATTTTTTACGCCTGAGATCCGCGGGCTTTTTGTTTTGCGGGTGTAGCTCAACGGTAGAGCTCCGGTTTTCCAAACCGGCTGCGGGGGTTCGACTCCCTCTGCCCGCTTTAGGAGAAGTCATGGCTACAGTACAGCGTTGGGATTCATTTGACCCGGCAAAGTGGATGACCACACCGTTCACGAAGACCCCGGAGGGGTTTCTCACGGGCCGGGCAATCGTGACCAGCGTAGGGGTTTTCACCTATCGGAACAAGGACGGCACGGTCA
>JAISBK010000011.1 GCA_031266255.1 Treponema sp. | reverse complement strand
GCCTATCGCTTCCTCCCCTTCCCTACTTTATCAAATATCTCCTAAAGAGGTACCGTTACGTTTCCCCTTCTTTTGGTCTTTTGAACTTACTCATTTTCCCTACCCCACGTCAAGTGGTCATCATGCCTTTTTTCATAAAAAAATCAGGCTATAATTTTATTGTAAGCTCATAATACTATAGTAAATATAATATATACTAAACCTTTTTCAAAGGTCAAGCGCTTTTTGGCAATTTCTATAAAGATTTTAAATTATTTGATTATTTGGTATCATCAACTGTAAAACAGACAGATCCCATAGATCTTTTGGGCGCCTCCAGCTTTGAGGGCAGCAGCACAGGCATATAGGGTGGAGCCGGTAGTGATCACATCATCAAAGAGGATAAGTTCCGGGGGAACCGGTCTGGTATAACGGATCCGACCCAAGAGGTTGGTTCGTCGGTCTTCCTGATTGAGGGCTTTTTGGCTTTTCGAAGGGAGCCGTTTGAGGCACCGGTATACCGGCAAGTAAGGGGAACGGGTTTTCCGGTAAGCTTTGGTAAGCAAGCTCCCTAAATAATCGATCTGATCCCAGCCGGTCTTCTTGATTTTTCCCTGCTGGGGAGGAACCGGCACCAAAACCGGGTTGTGTAAGGGTGGGTCGGTAAAGAGAGCTAATCCTGCTATGAGGGATTCCGCCAAAAAATTACCTAGCGCCTGGTACCTCCCAAATTTGTAGGATACCAGAAGTTTCCGATAATTTCCGCTATAGGGGAAGAGGGCTACGACTTGGTTAACATAAAGTTCTTCCTTATGAAGGGACTCCCGATCTCGACATTGCAGACAGCGATCTATTTCGGCAATCAGGGGGCGTCCACAGGAGGAACACCGGGATTGATCCGCAGTAATGGTGAGACATTCCATACAATCCCGGCACAATCCATACCATGCTTCCTCCCCATTAAGGAAGGGGTTACCGCAAAGAGCGCAACCTACCGGGACCAGGTATTCCCGGATGAGGGACGGGACCCATCGTAGTTGATTCATACTTTGTATACGAGATGGAACTTGCGTGTGCTTTAATATGAATACTTTTAAAACAGCTTCATTTTTCTATTTTTTTCAAAAAAAACCATCTTGTCCTTGACATGACGTCGTTCTATATATATCTTATTAAATACCTAGTAATTATAAATATTATATACTAGGAATATTTTAAGGAGTGAATTGGAAAGAAATGAAAAGAGTAACAAAAGACACAATCAGGTCTATGCGCTGCTTATTCTTTGTGTCGGTAGTGTTGGCAGGAACAGCTGCATCTGCGTATGCGGCAGGATCCAAGGACGCATCTGGAGGGACGGAAACCAAGGAAATCACTTTACTGAATGTTTCCTATGACCCCACAAGAGAGTTATACCGGGAGTTTAACGATGCCTTTGTGAAGTATTACAAAGCCCGGACCGGTACTACGGTAAGCATCAGACAGTCCCACGGTGGCTCCGGGGGACAGGCCCGGAGCGTTATTGAAGGGCTGGAAGCAGATGTGGTTACCCTGGCCTTAGCCTATGATATTGACGAGATATCCAGCAAGGCCCACAGCATCGCGGAAAACTGGATAAACCGGTTCCCCAATAACAGCGCGCCCTATACCTCAACCATTGTTTTCTTGGTACGGGCAGGCAATCCCAAGGGTATTAAAGACTGGGACGATTTAGTACAGCAAGACATCCAAATTATCACCCCGGATCCCAAGACATCGGGAGGAGCACGGTGGAACTACCTGGCAGCCTGGGCCTATGCCCGGGATAAATACGGTAATGAAGAGCAAGCCCAGGAATTTGTGAAGCATCTGTTCAACAACGTACCGGTCCTGGATTCAGGCGCCCGGGGGTCCACCAATACCTTTGTACAGCGGGGACTGGGGGATGTGCTGCTGGCTTGGGAAAACGAGGCCTTCCTGTCAATTAATGAGTTGGGTAGAGGAAAGTTTGAGATTGTGGTTCCCAGTTTGAGTATCCTGGCAGAGCCTTCGGTGAGCCTTGTGGATACGGTGGTTCAGAAGCGGGGCACGCAAGCGGTGGCGACCGAGTATTTGAAATACCTGTATTCCCAAGAAGGGCAGCAGATAGCGGGCAAGAACTATTACCGGCCGTCGGACGCGGAAGTAGCACAAACTTTTTCCAATCAATTTCCCAGTCTGCGGCTGGTGACCATTGACGGCGAATTTGGAGGCTGGAAAAACGCCCATAGTGTCCATTTCTCGGATGGAGGGAAGTTTGACCAGATAATGAGCGAATTAAAACAGCGGTAGCTTTGAAGAGGGGTACTCAACGGGTATCCCTCGTTTCCAACGTTTAATTAAGGATCGCGTATGCCCTTACTTACCCGAAAAAGGACCCTAAAAGTAAAGATGCCGGGATTTGGCTTAACCCTGGGGCTTTCTTTGACGTATATGTCGCTGCTTATTTTGATCCCCTTGAGCGCGTTGATTCTGTATGCGACAAGACTTTCCTTCAAAGACTTTTGGAGGATCATTACCGACCCCCGGGTCATAGCAGCATTTAAAATCTCTTTTTCGTCCACGTTTTTTGCCGCGCTTATCAACTTTGTATTTGGGTTAATCATTGCCTGGATTTTAACCCGATACCAGTTTTATGGCAAACGGATTATTGATGCGTGTATTGATCTGCCCTTTGCGATTCCCACGGCAGTGGCGGGTATTTCTCTAGCGACGATTTTTTCACCTCTGGGGTTCCTGGGAGGGGTTCTCCAAAAATTCGGGATTACCCTGGGGTTTTCCAAGGCAGGAATCGTCATTGCCCTGGTGTTCATAGGGCTCCCCTTTGTGGTCCGCACGGTGCAGCCGGTCATAGCAGAGCTGGATGTGGGATTAGAAGAAGCGGCCAGCAGTTTAGGGGCCAACTACTTGCAAATCTTCGTTAAAGTGATTTTTCCTTCCCTGTTTCCTGCCTTGCTTACAGGTTTTACCATGGCCTTTGCCCGGGGCTTGGGGGAATATGGGTCCATCATCTTTATATCCAGTAATATGCCTTACGAAAGTGAGATTGTCCCCCTGCTCATCATCAAAAAACTGATGCAATTTGATTACCTGGGGGCAAGCGCCATTGGGGTTACTATGCTGGGTATTGCCTTCATTTTGTTGCTGCTGACCAATATGCTGCAGGTTTATACCAAAAAAAGGAGGACCAGTTGAGTGCCATAAACCGGGAACCACCCTGGATCAAGCCTATCCTTATGGGCTTATCGTTGATTTTTTTGTTTGTTTTTATCTTCTTGCCGCTTATCACGATTTTTTCCGAAGCCTTTGAGTCAGGAGTGCAGGTGTATTTGCAAGCCCTTGCGGATTCGGATGTCTTTGCATCCATAAGGCTCACCTTGGTGGCGGCTCTGATATGCGTTCCGCTGAACACGGTGTTCGGGATTATGCTGGCCTGGGCTATTACGAAATTTAATTTCCCCGGCAAGAATCTGCTTATCACCTTGATCGAGGTCCCTTTTGCGGTTTCACCGGTCATTGCAGGGCTTTTGTTCATTTTCCTCTTCGGTTCTTTTGGCTGGTTTGGGTCTTGGCTCATAGCCCATAACATTAAGATCGTGTTTGCCGTACCGGGAATCGTGTTAGCTACCGCCTTTGTGTCCTTTCCTTTTGTCGCCCGGGAGTTGATTCCCTTGATGCAGGAAATGGGCAAGGACGATGAGGAAGCGGCACTGACCCTGGGAGCGACCGGGTTTCAGACTTTTATGAAGATCACCCTGCCGAATATCAAGTGGGGGCTACTTTATGGCATTATTCTCACCAATGCTCGGGCTATGGGCGAATTTGGGGCGGTATCCGTGGTTTCAGGGCTTATCCGGGGGATTACCACTACCATGCCTTTGTACATCGACATTCTGTACGGGGAATATATGTTCAACGCCGCGTTTGCCGTGGCATCCCTTTTGACCTTGCTTGCCCTGGTAACCTTGGTGGTGAAGACCATCATCGAACAATTGATTGCAAACCAGCGGAAGCAAAAGCTGGTTTAGGGAGTTCTGAACTGAATCAAAAGAAAAAAGGAAAAAAAATGATTGAGATTGGACATGTTTTTAAGACCTTTGGGGATAGAGAAAAGTTCGTGGCTTTGGATGACATTACCTTGTCTATTCCGCGGGGGGAAATTACCGCGCTTTTGGGGCCTTCAGGCTCGGGGAAGACCACCCTGTTACGCATTATCGCGGGATTAGAGACCCCTAATTCAGGCACGATACATTTTTTTGGCGAAGATGCAACCTATAAACAGACCAAGGATAGGAAAGTAGGGTTTGTGTTTCAGCATTATGCCCTTTTTAAGCACATGAGTGTGTTTGAAAACGTGGCCTTTGGGCTGAAAATCCGGCCTAAAGCCCAAAGGCCCAGTAAGGAGGAAATCCGGGAAAAGGTGCTGAAGCTCCTGTCGATGGTACAACTTGCATCCATGGCAAACCGGCTCCCCAGTGAATTAAGCGGAGGCCAGAAACAGCGGGTTGCTTTGGCCCGTGCTTTGGCGGTGGAGCCAAAGGTCCTGCTCTTAGACGAGCCGTTTGGTGCGCTGGATGCGAAGGTCCGGCAGGAACTACGGCGCTGGCTCAGGTTCCTGCACGATGAGATCCATATTACGAGCGTGTTTGTTACCCATGACCAGGAAGAAGCCCTGGAAGTCTCGGATTCAATCGTGATCCTGAATAAGGGGAAGATCGAGCAAGTGGGGACTCCTGAATGGGTATACGACAACCCGGCAAATCCCTTTGTGTATAGTTTTCTGGGTAATGTGAATCTGTTTCATGCCCGGCTTGAAAAGGGGGCGTTACGGCTTGATACCGAAGAACCAGGGGGAACAGAGCAGGCTGCATCTGGTACGGACCACGAGGGGGTTTCCTTTTTTGTACGGCCCCATGATGTTACGATTAATTTAACCAATCAGGATGCCAAAGGGATCAAAGCGAAGATTATCGGGCATAGGCTCCTGGGAAGCAGGGTGCGGGTAGAGCTTAAGACCGTAAGCGGGGAAAAAGTGCTTGAGGCGGATGTGGATAAGAACCAATGGAACAGCATAAAACAGGGGAATCCTGCATTGGTGTATCTCCGGTTTGCATCGGCCAAGATTTATTCCGCGGATGAAGTGTGGAGTGATTATCGTATTTAGGGGGTGCTTGCATGAAAAGGTTTTTAGCAGGGGTTTTGACGGGGTTCTGGGTCTTACTTGCAGGAACGGTGTTTGCCAAGGCTGCTCAGCAGACTCCTAGTGAAACGATACGGGTCGCTATGGTCCTTAAGACCCTGGATACCCAATATTGGCGGACCATAGCCGCAGGCGCCAGGGACGCTGCTCAGGCCCATAACGTGGAGTTGATTCTTCGGGGGCCTTTGTCTGAAGATGCGGTGGAGGACCAGCTTGCCCTGGTGCGGGAGGTCTTAGGCCAAGGAATACAGGTGCTGGTATTCGCTCCCAGTCAGCCTGCCCAGGCAGTGGGTATCCTCACTGAGGCAAAGCAACAGGGAATACCGGTCATTTTGGTGGATACGGCTATGCCTGAGGGTTTTCAGGAGTATGCAATCTTCATCGGTACTGCCAATGCCACGATAGGCCATCAGGGAGCCCGTGAACTGGTTACCAGGCTCAAGCCAGAAGATCAGGTAGTACTCATTGAAGGGGATCCGGCCAATACTACCACTGCCGCGCGTATTAATGCTGCAGAAGAGGACTTGCGAGCTGCGGGGTTTCGCATCGTTGCCCGGGAAGCGGCGTACAGCGACCGGGAACTTGCCTACCGTATCATGCTCAACCTGTTGGAACGCTCGGATGTTAACGGCGTATTTGCCGCGAATGATGAGATGGCCCTGGGTGCGCTGCGGGCATTGCAGCAAAAGGGACGGCACGAGGTAACGGTGATAGGCGTAGACGGCACTGCGGATGCGCTCCATTCTATCCTGCGGGGAGAGTTATACGGCAGTATTGCTCAAAGACCCTACGACATGGGACGGCTCAGCATTGAACGGGCCATTGACCTGGTGGGGGGAAAGGTGCTGGAACGGCAGATGCTCAACGACACCGAACTCATTACCCTAGGTAATGCTCAGGACCTGCTGCATTTTCTCTCCGCTGTTTTGGGGAAGCATTGATATTTCAGGCGCCACAGAGGGCGCCTTTACCCTAAAACCTAAAATCCCTTTGGCCATTTTCGATGTTCCCCAGGTTTTTCCGCACGATATCGCGGATTTTTTCTTTGGGGATATGTTCCAGCTCTTGTTCGATAAGTTTTTCTCCTGCATCCTTGGTTTGCACCGAGGCGTAGTCGGTAAGGTATTCCTTGAGGGTCATCAGCGCGTTGGGGTGGCAGCAGTTCAGGATTTGTTTTTTCTTGCAGAGTTCCATGAACCGGTCGCCGGTGCGGCCTTCCCGGTAGCAGGCAGTGCAAAAACTGGGGACATAGCCAAAGTCGATGAGCCAGCGTATCACTTCGTCGAGCGTCCGGGTGTCCGATACTTCAAACTGCCGCGTATCCTCTTCCTGAGCTTCGACATAGCCGCCGACAGAGGTGCGGGACGCGCCGCTTATCTGGGATACGCCGACTTGCAGCATCTTTTCGCGGACTTTTTGGCCTTCCCGGGTCGAGATGATCATGCCAGTATAGGGCACCGCGATACGAATACATGCCGCGATTTTTTCAAAAAGCTCGTCGCTTATGCCACCGTTGAATGAACCGGGGTCAACGCCGTAAGCGGGTTTTACCCGGGGCACGCTGATCGTGTGAGGGCCCACGCCGAAGACTGCTTCAAGGTGTTCCGCATGCATCAGTTGGCCCGCAAATTCGTAGGCGTAGTTTTCAAGCCCGAAAAGCACGCCAAGCCCTACGTCGTCGATGCCGCCGCGCATCGCTCTATCCATCGCTTCGGTATGGTACGCGTAATTGTGCTTGGGGCCTTTGGGATGAAGGGTCTCATACCCGGCTTTATCATAAGTTTCCTGAAACAGAATGTAAGTGCCGATGCCCGCGTCGCGCAGTTTGCGGTAGTTCTCCACCGTTGTCGCGGCGATATTCACGTTCACCCGGCGTATCGCGCCGTTCTTGTGCTTTAC
>JAISBK010000154.1 GCA_031266255.1 Treponema sp. | reverse complement strand
GCAAGGTTCATGGGGATCATGGAAAACTGAAGAGAAGCCCCGCCCTGGAGAAACAGGACCCGGTAGTTTGCCGGTATCCCCATGAGAGAACGGAGTAATGCTTCAGTTTTTTCGATGATAGGCTTAAAATCACCGGACCTATGGCTCATCTCCATAACCGATTGACCTGAGCCGTGGGTATCGGTCATTTCCACAGCTGCCTGTTCCAGCACCGGAAGGGGCAATTGGGAAGGTCCAGGGGAAAAATTGTACACCCGTTTCATATTCTTTCTATAGTTCCTTTGTTTCCTTTTTTGATTTTTCCTCTAAAGTATTTCACTCAAGAGGCAGTTTCAAAACTGCCTCATTATTTTAGAACAAAACATACCTGCCGTCTATATCGAGTAGGAGTTCATGAGTGATTCACCGTGTTCTCTGATCCTTTCACCTTCTCCCAATCCAAACCAAACCGGGCGAGATATTTCTTTAAGCGATCTGAATCGTTGCGGCTTCCCCGTTTCAACCGGGATTGGGCAAACAGCTTGCGGCCTGCGGAAGCCATGGTTTCGCTTTCTCGGCAGGCTGCAATAACCGCCTGAAGCTGAACCCGGTCGAATGCATCACAGGTTTCAAGGATTTTTTCAATATGCTCAGGCATGTTCTTGGTTTCTGTTCCTGCGTTTGGATCTGCGACTGGATGAGGGGCATCGAAATGCTGCCGAGAACTCCCGCGGGATTCCATATCCGCACATTCCGCATCTACCATGGGTTTAGTGATCCGCTTTCCTTGGGCATAGAAACAGAGCCGTCTCAAGGATTGCCGGAGATCGCGAAAGTTTTCTTCCCAAAGGTGGGTATGGGCATAAGAAAGATACCGATCTAGGGCTTCACGGTAAAATTCACACTTTTTAAGCTGGTATTCCTCCGCGTATTTCCGCAGTTCATAGCGAATATTAGGCAGGATATCTGCAGTCCGTTCCTGGAGTGAGGGCAGGGTAAAGGTCCAGAATCCGATGTAAGACAACAGATCCCGGCGAAACGTACCGAAAGCCACCTCCTCGGTAAGATCCTTGTTGGTAGCGCATATAAGGGTAAAATCAACCGGGAATTCCTCTCCCCCATTAACCGAATGGAAACGACCTGTTTCCAATACCTTGAGGAGCGCTTTTTGAGCTCTGGATTCCAAGGCGTCAATATCATCAAAAAAGATCATTCTGGTGGGCGCCTTAAACGGTTCTTCCGCTGGATTGAGGACCTTTGGAGGGCGCTGAGTTTTCTGAAAAATTCCAGGGAGCATGGCTATGACCTTTTCCTCTTCCTGCAAGGCACAATCCACGTCAATCAAGGGTCCGTATACCAGGTTTCGGTGTTTTTTAACCTGATAAATCCGCTCTGCAAGGGCAGTTTTGCCCGTTCCTGGAGCACCTTGCAGTAAAATGGGATCAGCGCTCGTACAAGCAAACTGCTCAATCCGGCTTATGAGGCGGTTATATCCCTCATCCCCGGTATCAATTCCCATTTTCAAAAAGGTACACTCCTCTTCAATTTCTACTTCAGTAACCATACTCATGGGGTCCTCATTCGGGAACAGGTCTCCTGTCATCTCTCTATACAATATTATAGCATTACTATAATTTTTAATAGCATCTATCTTGACATTTTTGTATAAAATTACTATATTATTAGATATATTTATTATATATTCGTATAGTATTGTACTGTAGCATCATTGAGTACCGGAGGCATTATGGTTCATCTTTACCCGTACCGTGGTTTTGCAGTTCCAGGAGTTGATCGATTTGTTTGAGCACATAGTCCTGAAACTCGGGATTCAGTTCTTTAAAAAGGGTCGTAACCCGTTCCAAGTTATGTTCTGTGGCAGTATTAAACATCCGGCCTTCGCCGGTTTGCAGCCAGCCTTTGTTTACCCCAAAAACAGAGCTTATCAGTTGAATAAGCCGCTGATTTACCCGGCGGTTTCCCAATTCTATTTCTGCTAAGTACCCGTTGGATATATACACAGCTTTGGAAAATTTTATTTGGGACAGTTTCAAGAAATGCCGTATGGCTTTAATACGTTCGTTAACGGACATACAATCTCCAGTATATGAAGGATACCATAAAGAAACTCACTATGCCAGTAGTTTTTTACCAAAATCAATTGAATTTACGATAAGTTTGGGGAACTGGGGGATATGGTTTTGGTATGTAAGCGCAATGCATGGTGAAAAAATTGAGCCCGTCAAAACTCGTCCACGTTTTGACGGGCTCTTGTTGTTTCTGGGGCTGAAGCCATCCGCTCAAGCCTGGTGAAACCGCCTCACTGATAAAAAAATGGCTTTATTTACGATGAGAACATCTTGACAATGCTCTCATAACATATTAATATACTCTCATAAAGAGTTTTCTAAAAAGGGGATATATGATGGCTAATAAGAAACGGGATCAATCGTTGGTTGATCAGTTACGAGTTAAATTTCTTCAGTTATCCGATGAAAATAAGCAAAAGGTACAAGGCTTGATGATAGGGCTTGAACATGCCCAAAAAGTCGTACCTCCCCTCAAGGGTATTACTACCGTTAAACATGAGGGGTATGTTCCGTGAAAGACCAAGTCTCTCTATTTTCGATGATTCAAGCCCCGTGCCCTGGGAGCCCTGCATGATGTATTAGTCGAGCACTTCTTTCCACGAATCATCTTTTTCAAAATATACATAGGCACCAGCCTTTTCTCCTTTGTTGTGATAATAGCGGAGGAAAGAAGCGCCATAGCGGCCAAGGGAACGGTCGTTGGTAATGGTAACATTGCTGCCTATGATAATCCGGGTAATGGGGTTATTGTTGAAAGCTCCTGGACCTATAGTGGTGAGCTTGGGAGGAAGGTCCAGTTCAGTTATATAGTTGCCGTCAAAGGCATAGTCGCCGATGCTGGTAAGCGCGCTGCTCAGGGTGATGCTTTGCAAGTCGTTATTTTGGAAAGCAATGGAACCAATGCGGGTAACGGTATTGGGTATCATTATCTGGGAAAGCCAGTTCTGTGAAAAGGCGTTGTTTCCAATGGAGATGAGCCCTTGAGGAAGACGCAGGTCCTTTATATACAAGCTCCTAAAGGCATCATCTCCGATTCGGATAACCGGTTTTCCCTCTATTCCTGACGGAATTTCCAGCATATCCCCCCAGGGTGCGACATTGAGTGCACCGATAATGGTCAATCCATCCTCCTCGGTGGTATAAAGAAAGGAAGAATAATTATCTTGCTGAATCCACTGAGCATAGAAGATGATATCATGCTCCTCAATGGTAATCCAGTCATTTTCTTGATAGATCGAGGTCCTCCCGCTTATCCGCCAGCCTTGAAACGTGTAGCCCTGTTTTTTAAGGGTACCGGGACCAAGCACAACCGCTCTATCTCCTGAGTAATACGTATTCGGATCATCCGGGGTATATCCCTCATCTTGTTGGTTGCCGTCATAATAAATGGAATACATGCCGAAGTCAGGGCAGCCTGCAAACAAAAACGCAAGGAACAACACTATAGCGAAGGATAGTATCTTTTTCATTCTATCGAATCTCCAGTTTTAATAACGGATTGAGCGGTAGTTTCAGTGTGAAAAAACCTTTATATGAGTATAATCTCAGTACGAAAAAAACCACAAGCCCATAGCTTGGGTAAAAACGTTCTTGGAAAACCTCCATTGCATGAGTTCGCCTTCAACCGGTATACTTGATCTCGATGAATCTTGAAGCGTTTATTCTCGGCAGTGGCGGTATGATGCCCCTGCCCAACCGGCATCTTACCTCAGTGCTGCTGCGACGTGAAGGGGATCTATTTTTGTTTGATGGAGGAGAAGGAACCCAGGTCTCCCTCCGCAGACTCAACCTCAGGTGGAAAAAAATATCCGTCGTTTTTATAAGCCATACCCATGCAGACCATGTTACCGGCATTCCTGGTATCCTCATGCTCTCCTCTCAGGTAGACCGGGAAGACCCCCTCTATATCATTGGTCCTCCCCGAATCACCGAATACATTGAAACCAGTCGTCGCGTGTTGGATATGTATATCAACTATGAGATCCGGATTCAGGAAATAACCGAGCCTGGTATTGTCTATACGGGAACGGATTTTCATGTCCGAGCCTTTCCTTTGCGACATACCAAGCCTTGCTTTGGGTATACCCTGGAAGAAAACCCGCGTCCTGGGGAATTCCACCCGGATCAAGCCTTGGCCAGGGGTGTACCCCGGGGGCCTCGCTGGTCTGAGCTTCAATCTGGAAAAACCGTACAGGCTGCTGACGGCACTGAAGTCCACCCTGAAGAGGTGTTGGGGCCGATCCGGTCAGGAAGAAAGTTTTCTTTTGTAACCGATACCCTGCCCTTCTCTGAAATAGCCCAGGAAGTTGCAGGCTCAGATCTCTTTGTATGTGAGGGCATGTTCGAAGCCGGCCTTGAGGAAAGCGCTCGGGAAAAAAAGCACATGACCGCTGAACAAGCTGCCCGGATTGCCGCGGCTGCCCAGGTGAAAACGCTCGCCCTGATCCACTATAGCCCCCGCTACACCGAATATGACCTGAAGCAACTCCTCAAAGAAGCCCAAGCCATTTTCCCCCATACCCTGCTCTGCCGAGATCGCTTGGTATTTCCAATTGAATATAGCGACTAAGCCCCCAAAGCTCAGGCTCGTTTCCCCAGGGCCTACAGCCTTAGTCGAATGAACGAACAGCGGAAGCTTAAAAAAATTTATCAAAAGAGATCATCCGATAAGCGGAAGTTTTGAGGGGCCAAGGATTCCCAAGGAGAAGGCTCCAATACATCCTTATCAATCTGAATGTATATCTGGGCTTCATAACCAGGTTCAGGATAAAGGCTATTACGGGAATTGAGAAATGCCAAATTAAACCCTGGAGAGGAAAGTTCCCCGGCACCGGAACGAACCATGGTTTCAGGGTTGCGGGTAAGGGCATCCCAGGCCCGGGCAGATTCGGTGTACAACCCCAGGGCTTGAGAACGGTACCGATTATCCCCGGTTCGTTCGGTCAGGGCCTCCAGGGTTACCCCTAAATTATTTCTCACCACCATGAGCCGTTCCGCCAGTTCCAAGTGATCCGTCCGCTCATTGGGAACCAATATAGGGAATCGAATCCGATCCGCATATAAGACATCCAGCAAGCGGCTGTAATAGCCCTGAGCTGTAAAATAATCTCCCCGCATATAGGCAGCATTTCCCAAGGCATTGAGAAGCCGGCGGTTTAGAGATATCTCCGAAGAGGCGACAAAAAACCGCTCCAGTGCAGAGGACCATTGGCGTTGGTGATAATAGGCAGATCCCATGCGGTACTGCATCTCCGGAGGAGCCCAGCCGTTCTTTTCAGACTGTCTATAATACTCAAGTGCCGTTTCCATGTTCCCCTCTTGGGTAAAATAAGCAAGGTCTCCCATATCCGCATAGAGCTGGCCAAATTGAGGTGCCGGGGATAGGATCTGCCGGTTCAGCCCATCTTCGTATAAGCCAATCCCTTTAACCAGATGTTCTTCTGCAGTGAAGAATTCCTTCTGATTAATTAATAATTGAGCATATCTCCGCTCAGTATCAATCCGCATATTGAGACGCCGAATCAAGGCTTCTTGGGTTGTATCAAAGGCTTGAATGGCCCGTTCCAAGGTTATCCGTTCATCAATCCCATTGTCGAAATAGTTATAATACCGGGCAAGATGATAATGGGATTCCGGCAGGGAAGGATCCATTTGGGCGGCTTTAACCAGGATATCCCGAATACCGTCGATATGACTGATGTACTCATTGGGAACCCCCCTGACTTCCTCGAGCTTTTTATCCAACAGATATCCCCCTAGTTCCGCCAAAGAAGCAGGGGTAATTTTTCTTCTGGGATTATCCATGAAGTAGGCTTGCAGGGAAAGCACTTCCTTCAAATTATCGGTACGGATAAAATACTTCAACATCCGCTCCACCACCGGGTCAACCCATCCATACCGTTCAAGATACCGAGCATAGACCTCCCGGGCATCTTCATACCGTTGAGCTTCGATATCCCCCCAGGCTAGGGCATTATCCCCAACGGCAAGGAGGCCCTCCTTATCATAGTCCGCGTAATCCAGGATATTTCTTCGCAGGAGACTATCCGCCTTAGCGTAATTATTGAGATAATTGGTTTCCATGTAGGCATAATCCAAGACCCCTTTCTTATCTCGAGGATAATACCGCAGGAGTTCGTCGTACTTTTCTTCCGCATAGATATATTGGCGGTCGTCTCTAAACCCTTCGGCGTACCGATAAAACCACCGTTTCAAGGGGTGAATACGCAAGGCTGCACTAAACCGTTCGTTGGCTTGGGTATAGTCTCCGGTACGGAGATCCTCATATCCTTTCTTGTACAGGATATCCGCACGGATTGGGGTATATATGAATCGGTATACTAAATAACCCAGAGAAGCCGCCACCAAAGCAATTATCAGGAAAAGCCGGAATACCGGGAGGAATTTATGGACAAAAAGATACCCAAAATTGGCATATTCCGCTTCTTGGGCTTCTTCGGTCTTTTTCTCAAATGTCTTGGGTATGATGATAATCCGCCCAAGGATTTTCCCCACCAAGGGGACCATTTCTTTGACTGATGCACCTTTGACCAAGGATTTTATCAATTTGGACATCAAGGCCGGCTCTACCGCCTGTTCCGCAATTGCCTCTTCGCAGGCAATCCGCAGATTTAAGGGATAGGAGTCCAGGGTCTTGCTAATCTGGGCCAATTCATCGTCCGTCACGAGGATTTCTTCAATATCCGCTGACGGTTTAATCGCAGCTAAATCCTCATCTAAGTTCTCTAAAGAAAAACCAGGGGAACCAACCGGTTTCCCTGCAGTAGTTTCGGTTTCCGCTTTGAAGGGATTAAAGGTATCAGGGGATAATCCCTCTAAAGAGGCGTCATCCCCCAAACTTAAAGCATCCTCCCCCTGATTCGAGACAGGAATATTTTCTTCGAACTCAGATTCAGCCAAGAATGCATCCAGCTTATCCAAGGAACTAGCATCTTCTGGGGAAAGAGTCACCGGGGGAATATCTGCTAGGGAATCCTCAAGATCATCCAAGGAAATAGCATCTTCCGGGGGAAGATCCAAGGGAGAAGAAGTATCTGTCAGGGAATCTTCCGCTTCAACCTGGAGGGGAGGCTCCTCAAGAACATCTTCAAGATCATCCAAGGAGATAATATCTTCCGGGGGAAGATCCAAGGGGGGAGGAGTATCTGTTGGGGAATCTTCCGCTTCAACCTGGAGGGGAGGCTCCTCAAGGGCATCCTCAAGATCATCCAAGGAGATAATATCTTCCGGGGGAAGATCCAAGGGGGAAATAGTATCTTCCGGAGAACTCTCTAGATCATCTACGGAACTATCATCTTCCGGGAGAACTTCAAACTCAGGAATGTCCTCATCGGGGGGTTCCTCCGGTTCAAGAGCTTCGGGTATCGTTTCGGACAAGGATAAATCAGGTCCCAATAAATCACCAAAATCAAAATCATCATCCCAGGCAGGTTCCTCGGAAACCAGGGGCTCTGCTGAGTCTCCATCGGGCGGCAACTCTCTAGCTTCGACTCGTTCAGAGACAACACCGCTATCATCACTGTTTTCAAGACCTAGACCAGGTACCGAAGTTTCGGCATCCGGCAGGGGCAAGTCTTCCATGGGCCTGTTTAGTTCAGCCATACGGATATCTTCCTTACCAACGTTACTGAGTGACCTTTTAAATGCTTCAAGTGCTTGTAATGACGGCATATTAAGATATTGAGCTATCAACCGATAATTGTAAATAGTATATGAAAACGATTACGGCGATAGGGCTCCTTATGCTTATTATCGGCACAATTGGGGCGGTAGATACAGAATCTTATCAATTTATTGATCATTTATTGAGTCTTAGCAGACCAGGTTTGCCAGAAGTGTTTGAAGATGGGGTTATCTTTACCGCATCTTCTTCCTACCGAAGGGTGGGGATTGCGTTTGCCCATGAGGGGTTTGCCAAAGTGTATTGGTTCCAGAAGCTTATAATCCCCAAGGATAATCTCACCCCGGAAGCAGAGCGGAAAAAACAGGACATTTACGTTGATTCAGGGATTTTATTCCATGTGTATACGGTACCGGATCATATCCAGGAACTGGAATATCGGCTTATCATAGACGGGTTGTGGACTACTGATCCAGGAAACCCGGTATTCCGCCTGGATTCTTCAGGGCTCCTGTATTCGGTGGTGTCTATTCCGGTCTTACAAAAGTCCCCTTCTACCTTTGACGCCCCGCCGGGGAGTCTCAGCTTCATCTATAATGGGCCTCCTGGAGAATCCGTTACCGTGGCAGGCACATTCAATGGCTGGGATCCCTTTATGTATACGTTACAGGAAAAAAAACCGGGGTACTATTCCCTTATCCTTCCCCTGCCTCCGGGAACCTATCAGTATGTGTTCTTTCACCGGGGACAACGGATCTTGGATCCTTATAACCCAAACCGGGTATATACTCAGGACGGAAAAACCGCCTCGATAGCGGTTATCCCGTAACCCCAGCCACTAATCTTTCAAACTCCTCCACCCGGGCAGCAATAATACCGATACCCTGCTGCCAGAAAACCTCATCTTCCAGGACGAATCCTGCAGCCTGGGCCAGGGTTTCTGCGGAAGCCCTCCCGGTAAGCCGGAGCAAATCCTGGTAAACCATCTTAAAATGAGGTCCTGTTGCCTCTGCCTTGGCATAAAGACTGAGGGAAAAGAGGAGTCCAAACCCATAGGGGTAATTATAAAACCCTAATGCAGGATCGTAGTAATGGCTTTTTACGGCCCACATATAGGGGTGCAATAACGCAGGATCAAGCCCCTGGGCATAGGTTTTTTTCTGAGCATCCAGCATAAGCTCACAAAGCCCGTCAGGGGAGAGTTCTCCCTCAGCCCGGCGCATAAAGAGGTTTTGTTCAAAATAAAACCGAGACAGGATGTCCACAATAACCTGACAACTGTCTTTGAGATTTCCCTCAATAAGGGCCAGGCGTTCCTGAACAGAAGCATGTCGCAATGCCCCTTCAAAAACCAAAGTTTCCGCAAAGATGCTGGCAGTCTCCGCCAAGGTCATGGGATACTGGGTAAGACTCCACGGAAGATCCTTGATGAGTTCATGGTGCCAAGCATGACCTAATTCGTGGGCCACGGTGGTAACCGCATCAAAGGAACCATCGAAGTTGCAGAGTATCCGCGATTCTCCTGCTAGAGGAAAATCCGTACAATAGGCCCCTCCTACTTTGCCTTCCCGAGGCTCTGCATCTATCCAGGAAGCGGCAAAGGCATGGCGGGCAAAGATTCCCATAGCCGGATCAAAGGCATCAAACTGTTTGGCGATAAAATTCGTCCCTTCCTCCCATGTCCAGGGCCGTTCCACCGCTGTACCGGTACGGCTCACCGGTGCAAAGAGGTCGTAGAAGGCGCACACCGGAAGCCCCAGCAGCCGGGCCTTGGCCTTGAGATATCGGCGAAAAAGGGGCAGAGACCCTTCCATCGTCGTGATGAGGGCTGCCAAGGTCTTTTCGCTGATCCGGGACTGGAACCGAGATTTTTCCAGCGTGGATTTCCAACCTCGCCGGGTTTCCAGGGTGATTGCCGTACCTTTAACGCCATTAAGTGCTGCTGCCAAGGGGATTGCGACAGACTTCCAGGCTGTTAATTCCGCGTTATACGCCCGTTCCCGGATATGCCTATCCGGACTGTGGGCCAAGTCCCGGAGGCTTATGACGGTTTTCCGTTCTCCGGTAGCCTCGTCCCACTGCACCGTGGTGGTGGACGCAATGGCTTCATGGAGCCTGGTCCAGGCATTGCCCCCGGAGCGGGAAAGGTCATTGGCTAAATCTTCCATATCTGGAGCCATCTGGAAAGCGGCCTTTGCCAGGGATTGGGTAACAAAAAAGACATAAGGCTTAAGGGAGTCTTCAGATGCCATCCATTGGAGCACCTGCTCTTGTTGTTCCTTGAGACGATTACGGAACAGGACCACCCCTTTTCCCAGGGGCAGGGCAGCCGCTTCAAGGGCGTTGATCTCCCCCAAAGCCCGTTCGTCCCGGGTGTCGGTGGTATATACTGCCTCTGCATAGGCCTTCAGGTTTTCTGCAAGCCCAGCAGCAGCTTCATAGGCATGTAGCAAACCCAGGAGTCCTTCCGGGGAAAGGGGAGCCGCTAAACACCCAAGCAAGGCATTGATGCGCTCGTTGAGCAATACGGTATCCCGGACATACTCAGGGGCATCAAAAGACGGATAGATTGAGGTGAGCTTCCACCGGGGAGCTTCATTTTTTTTCATCATTTTTCCTTAATCCTTTAAAAAAACAGGACCGTTTGCTCGTTCAGTTCCCTGGTATGGAACTTGCCCGGACAAGGATGAGTTCTCCGGCGATACTCACCCCAATCTCCGCAGGGGTTTCACCCTTAATCGCAAGACCAATAGGCGCGTGAACCCGTGTTGCGCTTAGGCTCTCCTGAGTAAACCCGAGGGCCTTCAGTTTCTCCCTGATAACGTGTAGTTTTGTCCTGCTCCCGATAATACCGATATACCGGGCAGGAGTCCCCAAGGCAAATGCCGCGGCTTGAAAATCGCAGTGGTGGCTGCGGCTTACTATTACCACATAATCCTCTTGGGTAACCTGGACCCGCGCAGGGATATGGGTAAAATCTCCCAGCAGGGTTTGCTCTGCACCGGGAAACCGTTCCGGTTGAACCAGGGCTTCCCGGTCATCAAAAACAATGCAACGGAAGCCCACATGGGCCAGCAGGGGCACCAATTCATGAGCCACATGCCCAGCCCCAAACACATAGACAAAACTAGCCCGTACCAAGGGTTCGGAAAAATAGGTGGTTTCACCCTGGTGAATCAGGGTTCCTTGGAGGTTCAAGAATCCCTGCCAATTCTGGGGAACAGGCCCGGTCCACTGGAGGAGACCTGCTTCCCCCACAAAGCCTAAACTTGCCTGATCCTGCCCGGTTGTAAGCTGGTTTACCATCCAGATATGCTCCCGTCCGGTAAAATACTCGATCCCCCCTTGGATCACGGCGGCAATCCCAGGGTCATCAGGATTCAAATACTGAAAATAGACGCTTACATCGCCCCCGCATACTGCCCCCAGGTCTGCTTCCTTATTGGGATGCAGGATATAGTCTTTCATCAGGGATCGCTTTGCTTGAATCAGAGTTTTAGCTTCTTCTTCAGCCAGGTGTTCTGATATGCCCCCCCCAATGGTTCCATAGAGACATCCCCCCTCACCTACCACCATTCTTGAGCCTGCCCCCCGGGGGGTTGAACCGGTACTGCCCACAATAGTTACCAGTACCAGAGGCTGTTTCCGTACCAGGGCATCGTACAGTATGGTCAATAATTGTTTCATTACCTTTCCTTATCTTAGCGCTTGCATCCGTTTTCGAGGTATAAATCTTCCTCGCCCTGGATTGGCTGAAAAGATTCCGTCTCGGACAATCACCTCTCCACGGGAAATAACCCATACAGGATAACCCTGTACTTCCCAGCCTTCGTAGGCACTGTAGTCAACGTGGGCGTGGAGTGATCCTTGGGTTAAGACCTTTTTTACCTCAGGATCGATGATAACTATATCTGCATCAGACCCTTCCCGTATCACCCCTTTTTGGGGATACATGCCGAACAGTTTCGCGGGATTGGTCGAACAGAGATCCACAAAACGCCTGAGGGAGATGCGCTTCTGCATCACCCCCTCAGAGAACATCAGGGGAATGCGCTCTTCAATGCCGGGCGCGCCTGACGGGCACTGGGTAAAATCATCTTTACCCCGGATCTTCTGGGTTTCAAAAAAGAAGGGGCAGTGATCCGTGGCCACCGTATCAATATCCGCTACCAATCCTTCCCAGAGACCCGCTTGATCCTCATGTTTACGGAGCGGAGGACACATAAGGTACTTGAGTCCTTCATACCCAGGCTGCTCATACACCCTATCATCCAGCAATAAGTATTGCGGACAGGTTTCCGCATACAGATGCTGTTGTCCCCGCTTGCGGGCGTCCTGGATAAAGGTAAGCCCTTGTTTGTTGCTCAAATGTACGATGTACAGGGGCGCGTCCCCAGCCATGTTCGCTAACAAGAGCATCCGGTTGATCGCCTCTGCTTCAGCGGCCGCAGGCCGGGAAAGGGGGTGGTACCGGGCTGCGGTTTTACCCTCCTGCACAAACCGGGCGCGTAAATACCCGATAACCCCATCATTTTCAGGATGTACCGCAATCATCAGTCCCTGTTTTTGCGCCTGCTCTAAAACCCGGTACACATCCCCATCAGATAACTTATAGTCATAGGTAAGATATACCTTGTAACTGGTGATCCCCTCTTCTGCCAGAGCTACCATCTGCTCAAGGATCCCGGCATCTACCTGTTGAATCACCCCATGAAAACCATAGTCTATCACCGCCTTACCCGCAGCAAGACCGTGGTAGGTTTTGATCTGATGATCCAGGGAACAGCCTGCAGGCCCAAATCCAGGATGATCCACCAGGGCAGTGGTGCCTCCCAAGGCCGCGGCCACGGTTCCTGTATAAAAATCATCGCTTACCCGAGTAAAACCCACATCCAAATCTAAATGGGTATGGACATCAATGCCTCCAGGAATCAGAATCTTTCCCTGGGCTTCAATGATCTCAGTCCCCTTGTCTGCCGGTAAATCTTTCCCCACTGCAACGATCCGTTCCCCTCTGATGTACACATCCCCCGGGGTTTCCGTGTTTTCACCAACCACGAGGCCGCCTTTGATAAGCATGGTAGTTTCCATAATAACCCTCAAGTATGCTGCTTACGCAATGAGTTGCTTCGCCGTTACCGCAGCGCTTCCTGCATCCGACGCATACCCGTCAGCCCCAATCTGGACTGCATAATCTTGGGTGATAGGAGCGCCCCCCACAATGATCTTAAACCCGTGCAGTCCAGAATCCTTTACCGCAGCCACCGAAGCCTTCATAGCAGGCATGGTGGTAGTCAATAACGCGGAAAAAGCCACCAGTTTGACCTCTGGATGTTCCTTGATTGTCTTGATGAAGGTCTCGGCAGGCACATCCACTCCCAAATCAATGACTTCAAAACCCGCACTTTCGATCATCATAGCCACGAGATTTTTACCAATATCGTGCATATCCCCGGCCACACTGCCGATGATACAGGTACCCAAGCTAAGATCCGCCTGACCTGCCAGATGGGGTTTCAGGACTTCCACCCCTTTTTTCATGGCCTTGGCAGCGATAAGCATTTCAGGGACAAAAATATCCCCCCGCTTGAATTTATCCCCCACTATGCTCATGGTCTGGATCATGCCCTGATTCAGAATGATCAGGGGATCCAGATTGTCGGCCAAGGCTTCTGCTACTAAGCCGCCTACGATCTTTATTTTTCCCGCCTCAATTGCCTGGGCAATCGCCTCAAGTTTCGCCATATACTTTTCTCCTTAAATCATCGTACTAGTTCAGCTTCCAAAACGCCCTGCTCTAAACGCACCGATATAGGCTATGCAAAAGTCGTCCTGCCCTAACAGCGCTTCCGTGGCGTGGATGAGACCCTGGATGTCTTTGTTCAAAGGATCCAGAATCATACTATCCATCCCTGCGTTCATGGCCAAAATCATGAAGCCCTGATTAACATATTTCCGGACGGGTAGATTAAAGGAAACATTGCTGGCCGCACCTATGACGTGGATATCCTCGTACTGTTCCTTTATCTTTTTTACGGTAGTGGTTACCAGGGCAATGCCCTCATCCGCGGTACAGAGCATCTCTACCAGCGGATCGATATAGAGCCGATTCGGGGCTATCTTATAGGTTGCCGCCTGCTTCATAAGCTCATTAAAAACCGCTAAGCGTTTTTCTACGGTCTTGGGAATTCCCCGGTCATCGCAGAGCAGGGCGATACAGTGCCACGCGGTATCGGCGATCACCGGAAATACCTGCTGAACCTTGTCCCCTTCCCCGGATACCGAATTAATGAGTCCCGGTTTTTTGCACAGGGGAATGGCCTGGACGCAGTGCGTTGCATTAGGACTATCAATCGAAAGCGGAATATCGCTTACTTCCTGAACCAGATCAATCAGCCACCCCAAAACCTCCATCTCCTGTTCCCCCGGTACAGAAGCGCATATATCAATAAACGCAACTCCTGCCTGGGTCTGTTTTTCAGCTAAACGGCGGATAAGATCCCCATCTTTTGCCGCGATTGCCTTGGCCACCGAGGGAATGGAACCGTTGATTTTTTCCCCGACAATAATCACCTGCTACCTCCTTGTTTTATCTAAAGTAAAAACAGTATAGTATTGAAATTCCTACCGGTCAACATGCCCTGTTCTTGACCAGGGCCGTAACCAAGACCCAGTAGTAGGCGTTGAGATACATGGCATCAAGCCGGGCAAGAAAATCCGCTTCATCAATACCGTAATCCCGAATCCGGGGTTTATACGATATCATTTTATCTCTAATAATATATAGACAAATAATTATTGCCAAATGCTAAAGAAACCAAGCGATGAGACTATTTCACCGATTGAGGACCTTGATTTTTCTCTTAAAGTATTCTATTTTATTTTCCGTTGTTATCTTAGAATAGTCATGTTAAAACTAAGTGGATTTTGGAACAGCCTGGCATTTTATGGTATTTGTTAAGGAGGTTTTCTATGAAAACGCA
>JAISBK010000098.1 GCA_031266255.1 Treponema sp. | reverse complement strand
CGCGCTCGCGGGCGGTCCCTGCCCTCCTCCCGCGGCCGCGCCCGGGCGCGCGCGCGCCCGCCCCCCCGCCCCCAGCTATGTTTACCAAGGCTCAAAGACTGATGCATCTGCTACTCCTTGTCGTATACAATATAAACGTTATTCCATGATAAACCATAACGTGCTATGTAGGCTAGTACCCGCATTGCCTGCCCGTGAGTTTCCCAGTTCCCGCGCGGTTGTCAAGAGAAACGTATAACGCATGTCTACAATATCCCCTTGCGGATTAGGAAACCTTAAAACGGGACACCTCAAGAATAAGCCACTCTATCTGCTCCGCGCCGGAAGCCATCTCCTGCATCCCGTTCCCTATAACGGGCAAGGTCACCCAGTTCATCCTTGGAGTTGATGTCGAGCTGTTTGGTGAGGTTTCCTTTGGCGTGGAACTTGTCCGATAGCGAAGGGGACGGAATAATACTGCATGACCGTATCTGATTGCGGAGACTGGTACGAGAAAGAGACGGCAGTTCCTTTGGTAACAGCGTCAACCATAGTATTAAGGAAGGGGCCGAAGGTGTCGGTTTCCGATTCCCGTATGTTCTTTCCCAATCGGCTTTGGTCGGTATGAGCGGCGATCATTCCCCCTGAGCTGAACACAAAGGCATGACCATCACCAAAAGGTTGTATCTGCTTTACCATCTCCTGGATGGTTGATAATCCAATAGCAGCCCCTGCCAGCCCTATCAAAGCGCCGTATCGGTATCCTTTATGGGGTGTCCCATATTGGCAATTAAGATGGCTCCATCAGCTCCTGGATATACCGCGGGATCCAGCATATACTCCTCAAAGACACCTGGCAGAGAAAATGGCAAGATGCAAAATGTACCATAATCCGGGAAAAAGCAGGCAAAAGCCCGCTTTTTCCCCTCAATTCACGATTTTAAATCCGTTTCCACAACTGTAAGGCCTGTTCCCGGGATTTTGCCAAAAGCCCTGCTTCATCGATCCCCACCAGTTCCCGGTCGTTCATCACGATTTTACCATTGATAATGGTGGTATCCACATGCCTGCCTGAGATGCCGAAAAGGATGTGGCTGTTGATCGTGTTCTCATTCACCGGTGTCGGCCCCTGATAATCAACGATGATGATGTCTGCATAGTGGTCTTTGCTGAGAGTTCCGACCTTGCCTTGGATGAAGCGTTCCATAATCGCTTTGTTGTTCTTAAAAAGCATCTGCGGCGGCTCTGCCCAGGCAACCGACGGAATCTTAGCCGCATGTTTATGCAAGATCGCCGCGACCTTATAGGATTCGGTCATATCTGCAGTGTAGCCGTCAGTACCCATACCCACCAGGATCCCTTTCTTGAGCATGGCCAGAACCGGTGAAACCCCCACCGCATTTCCCATGTTCGACTCAGGGTTGTGTACGACTGCAACGCCGCTGTCTTTGAGCATGTCCATCTCTTCTTCGGTGATGTGAATACAATGGACCGCTATGGTTTTGTCCGAAAGTACCTTGTATCGATACAAGCGCTCAATGACCCGCATATCGTATTTTGACAGCGCGTCAACGACATCTTCGATACCTTCTGCTGCGTGAATGTGAAATCCCACATCAAGACCCGCGGCAGCTTCGATGCACTCATTCAGAGTTTTTTCACTGATGGTGATCTGCGCATGGATCCCGATAAGCCCTTTCATCATATCGTTGTTCTGCGCTTTACAGTGCTTCACAAAATCCACGTTTTCTTTAATTCCGGCATCTTTGATCGCCGCACCATCCCGGTCAGAGATTTCGTAACAGAGGTTACTGCGGATTCCAAATTGCTGTGCTGCTTCGGCAATCTTGAACAGACTCCCTGCCACTGCATAGGGGCTGGCGTGGTGATCGATCACCGACGTAACCCCTGAATGGATTTGGTCAATCATAGGACCAACCGCACTGTAATACACATCCTCCAGGGTAAGCTGCTTGTCGAGCCGCCACCAGAGTCCACGCAGCACTTCGCCAAAGGTAGTCGCGGGTTTGCCCCCAAGACTTATGCCCCGGGCAAACGTACTGTAGTAATGCATGTGGGTGTTTATAAACCCAGGCATGACCAAGCGGCCCCGGGCATCTATATAGCGAGCCTCCGGGTATTTGGCCTTTAATACACCGGTTTCACCCACTTCCGTAATCACCGGGCCATCAATCGCGACCGCACCGTTTTCAATAAACGGACATGCGTCGTCTCTTGTAACCACTTTTCCATTTCCAATCAAGAGCATAGTTAAACCTCCGTTACCATATACCTATACTTCTGCATAAGCAGTTCTATCATCTGTGCCACTTCGGGGGGGATGCGTTCCGGTTCCCCATTCCAGGTAAGTACTGATTTGTCCGCAAGCCTCACCTTGAAGGCTCCATTACCAAGGGACCAAAAGCCGGTATTGCTGCTATTGGTGAAATCTTCCTCGCAGGAAAACACCGTGAACTTGTCTTGATAAGGGGCGCCTTGGTGAGGACAGAACATCGCGCAGTTACCGCACTCGTTGCAGAGCCGGTCGATATGCACCACTTGATGGCCTCCTGCACTCAGGGACGATGCAGGGTTCACCATGACATTTGCCCGGTTCGGACATACATCACAACAGAGCTCGCAGATTTCCCCACAGGAAAGACAGCGGCAGGCATCCGTGTTGCCGGGCAGGGAGGGAGCCATAAGCCCTTTTTTGGTGTAAAGGGTCTCCTTATCTGGCTGGGGTTTCACCAAGCTAAAGTCAGCAGGGATGTGGAGTTTCTGCAGAATATCCTGGGCTATGGTTTTGCTATCTGCCAAGGCCTTGACCACGGTGGCCGCCCCTGCCTTACAGTCCCCTGCAATGTAGACGTCTGAGACAGAACTTTCAAGCGCGGTATTCAGAGCGGGAAAGCCTTTATCGTTCAGACCTATACTGTTTTGGGTAAACAAGGTCGTATCCACCTGAGCACCTACCGCACTGATTACCCGGTCAAAGGGGAGTTCTACATACGTCCCGGTACCGGCAATGCTTCGCCGTCCGGATTTATCGTACGCTCCAAGGCTCATCACTTCACACCGGAGTATGCCCGCCTGAAAACTTTCTGGAGCACGGAGTTCGATGATCTTTACCCCATCGGCCAAGGCGCCTTCTTGTTCTTCCTGTTGGGCAGGCATAAAATCTTTGGTTCTGCGGTATACGATACTTACCGTTTCAACCCCAGAGTTCCGCTTTGCTGCCCGAGCGCAGTCCATGGCCACATCCCCGCCACCGATAACCGCCACCTGTTTACCCAGATCCAAGGAACCTCCTGATGCCTTGAACTCTTCCAAGAATTGCAGGGCGTCTAGGAAGTTCTCTGCTCCGGAACATGAAGAACTTCCCGCTTTCCATGCTCCTGTGGCAAGCACCACAAAGGCATGATCCTTTTTAAGCCGGTCCAGGGAGTAGCCTTCGTCCACTCCAAACTTGAATTCAACCCCCAGTTTTACCGCAAGCCTGAAATCCCTATCAATCGCCTCTTGGCTGATTCTGAACGAAGGAATAACATGCCCCACGATACCATAAGGAGTAGCCCGTTTTTCATACACCTGGACAGGTACTCCGTTTCTCCTGAGATATACTGCTGCCGCGATACCTGCGGGGCCTGCACCGATAATCCCCACGGACTTATCCGTCTTGAGCGGGATGGGCTTGAGCGCATTGATGTAGGCATCCTGGGCATGTTCTGCGGCAATGCGCTTGGCCTGGCGGATCTCCAGGGAATTATCGTAATCCACCCGGGTACAGATCTGCTGGCACCGGTGATCGCAGATGGTACCGGTAATGGAGGGTGCGGCATTATCTTGAGCGATAATCTCAAAGGCCGCTCCATACTCCCCTGTCGCAACTTTTTCAAGGTACGCAGGAATCTGCTGATGCAAAGGACAGCCTCCCTCTTGGCAGGGCGCTTGTGCACAGTCAAAGAGGGGCAAAGCCACAGGAATTTTCCTCAAGCCCCCCTGCCGGTATTCCTTACGATGCCGCTTATGCTCAGTAAGCTGCTCTGCCAGGGTGTTTAGGGTTTGCACCTGGATAGTGGTACATCCTGGATCCAACCGGGGCAGCACGGTTTCGGCAAGCTCTGCAACCTGTTTGAGCCGTTCATACCCTCCGGGTTTAAGCAGGTTGGTTGCCATAGTAATTGGCCGGATACCGGTTTCCAGAATCGACGCCAGGTTAAAAAAATCTGCTCCGCCGGAATAGGAGATGGAAAGGGTTCCGTTAAATTCCTGGGATAAACGCTGGGCTACGGTGATGGAAAGGGGAAACAGGGAACGGCCGGACATGTACATCTCTTCTCCAGGGAGTTCTCCTTTGGTAATGGCTACGGGGAAGGTATTGGTAATTTTTACCCCAAAGGCCAGCCCTTTATCCTGAGCCTGGACCTGCAAACGCTTGAGCATCGCCACTGCATCCCCAAATTGGAGGTCGTTCTTGAAGTGGTGATCGTCAAAGGAAATATACCCATAGCCCATATCATCCAAGAGCCGGCGGGCAGTTTCATACCCCAACAGGGTAGGATTGCATTTAACGTAGGTATGCATCCCTTTAACGGTCAACAGATAAGAGGCGATCTTTTCGATCTCTTCTTTTGGACAGCCGTGGAGCGTGGATAAGGTGATGCTGGAAGAAACCGCACTGGATATGGCGTCTAAATCCTTTTGCGTGAACCGTTCAAAAGACTGGATATTCGCGGCCAGGTAGTCATAACAGGTTTTCCAGATAGGGGAACCAGAGGCGTTTCGCATCCCTTCGATGTACGTATCAATCTTGGGGGACTGAATACCTTCCAGGCTGTAGCCCACGCTCATATTAAAGATAAGCCCACAAGAATCCTCTAAGGCGAACTCCTTGGTCACGACATGAGCCAAGAACCATGCCTTAACGTATTCCTCAAAAGCCTCCTGTACCGTAAGCTCCGTAGACCATTCTACGTTGTATCCCTCATCCGCGGCATTGATACAAGGGCGAGCCACACATTTCCGCAGTTCTTCCCCATCCATGATCTGCACGGTTTTAAGCTCAATGAATCGACTCCCTGCCAGGTATGCTGCCAAAATATTTTGGGTAAGCTGGGTATGGGGTCCTGCAGCAGGCCCTAAGGGTGAGACAATCTTGGTCCCAAACAGGGTGATTCCTGCACCGCTTGAATTCCGGTAGAATTTCTCTTTCCGTATTCCAAACACCGAATTGCTGTTTCTTGCTTCCGTTTGGATCCAACGGACAAGATCCGAAAATGCGAGGGGACGCATTATTTCACTCATGACACACCTCTCTTAAACGTTCTCTATCTTTTCTCAATAATATTGGTCTAACGTTTCGATCGTTCACTCCTGCACGCACGCGGTTAACCGAGATCTTCAACCGCCGCTTCTTTTTGGGCGTTTTTCATCCGTTCCTTGTCGGATTCGGAGACAGGAAACAGGAGATTGGTCAGGACGGAAATAACACAGACCGCCACGACCGTATCCTTAAAAATAAACTGTAAAAACATGGGGAGGCGGTCCACCAGCAGTTTGGTATCCCCCACCGCAAAGCCAACCCCAAAGGTGATGGCCAGGATAAGCAGATTCCGGTCGGAGAACCCCGCCTTGGCAATAAGCTTTATCCCGTTCAGCATGATCATGGCAAAGACCGTTACCACTGCCCCACCTAGAACACTGGAAGGCATGACGGAAAAAATCGCCCCAATCTTGGGTATAAAGCCCGCCAGGATCAGCACCACGGCGCCGGTGGCGATGCACCATTTATTTATCACCCTGGTCATGGCGACGATGCCGGCATTTTGCCCAAAGGCGGTATTGGGAAGCGTATTGAACACAGCGGCGAACATGGAACCCGCTGCGTCCGCCATAACCGCACCGGACGTTTCTTTGATCGTCGCCTCCCGGTCAAAGGCGGCCACCGTAATACCGTTGATATTTCCCATGGTCTCAAGGCCGGAGACCACGTAAATCGCCGCCATGGCGATGATAGGTTCAAACATAAAGACCGGTTTGATGGAAAATGGTATGGGGACCGAAATAAAACTGGCGTTCCCGACGGCCTGGAAGTTTACCTGCCCCAGGAGGATTGCCACCAGATACCCCACGATAATACCGATAAGGATGGCGGAAATTTTAAACATCCCCCGACCAAAACGCTGTAACAGAATGATGGTAACAAAAACCAAGCCGCCGATTACCAGGTTCTGCCACGAGCCGTATTGAGCGGCCATTGCCGCCACCGAAGCGGGAATTTCTTTCCCCTCCGCCGCTAACCGGCCCGCCAGGGCCGCGTTGGCTTCAGCCCCCGCACCGCCGGCAAAGTACTGGACCCCTACGGGAAGGAGATGAAGCCCTATAGTGATAAGCACTGCGCCGATAACCAGAGGGGGAAAGAACTTTTTAAGGGGTTTAATAAAAAGGCCCATAAGAATTTCTACCACGCTTCCTGCAATTATTGCCCCCAGAACCGCGTTGATGCCGAATTCCGCCCCCAGAGTCCGCATGGTGGGAACAAAGGCAAAGGCAGTACCCATCACAATAGGGAGCCCCGCGCCAACCTGGTAAGTAGCACCGAGCTTAAGGGGATAAAGCTGGACCAGGGTGGTCATCCCCGACGCGAACATACAACACTGCACCATGAGCATTCTCTGCTGGGGCGTTACAATCGGCTCCCCGGTAACGCTGCTCACGATCCCCGACAGTACCAGCACCGGCGCCAAGTTCCCGATGAACATCGAAAGAACATGCTGCAAACCCAAGGGAAAGGCAATCCCCAAAGGCGGCCGCCCTTCCAACTGGTAGATCAACTCCCGGCGATCATCTGCCTGTTTTTCCACAGACGTTTTCATAACATTACTCCTCAACGCTTGTATAAACCGCGGCAAAAGCCCCGGTATAAAAAAAACTGGATCTAGAACCGTTTATGAAATCCGTGTAGTCAAAATGGGAGGATAATGCCGTCTTGGGGCCTCCGGAATCCCCCACGTCTGGAAACCCCGTATTATCAGTGGGTGATAATGGTACCGGTTTTTCCCTCAATACCGTCCTTCGCCTTTTGCAGCAGAGTTATTAAAGCGGTCCGTGAGACCGCTTCGGTCTGCGTTCCCGCGCTGACAAAGGAGATCGCCGCCTGGACCTTGGGCAACATGGACCCTTTAGCGAATTGGTTTTCCGCAATGTATTGTTTCGCTTCCTCGACGGTCAAGGCGTCCAGCCACTTCTGATCGGGTTTGCCGAAATTGATCGCCACCTTCTCCACCGCGGTGAGGATGATCAGCATGTCCGCACCGATAAGCTCCGCCAGTTTGGCGGCGGAAAAATCCTTGTCGATCACCGCGCTTTGCCCCCGGTACTGGCTGTCCTGCATAGCCACCGGGATACCGCCGCCCCCGGCGGCTATGGGGATCTGCCCCGCGGCCAGCATGGCCTTGATTGTCTCCGCCTCAATGATGTTCACCGGCCTGGGAGAGGCCACCACCTGCCGCCAGCCTCGGCCCGCGTCTTCCATCACCGGAATGCCTTTGGAACGGAGGACCTCCGCCTCGGTCTCGGTAATAAAACCGCCGATGGGCTTGGTGGGATTGAGGAAAGCCGGGTCCATCGGGTCCACCTCCACCTGGGTAACGATGGTAGCTACCGGGGTGGAGATATGCCGGAAGTCCAGTTCTCTCCGCAGGGTGTTTTGCAAATCATAGCCGATGTAGCCTTGGCTCAGGGCCACGCAGACCGACATAGGCAGAATGGGGAAATGGGGGTCCGCCCTGGCGGCAGTCTCAAAGGCGGTTTCGATCATCCCCACCTGGGGCCCGTTGCCATGGACGATCACGATTTCATGGCCCGCCTCCACCAGGTCCACAATAGCTTTTGCAGTACCCTGGGCCGCGGCCATCTGTTCTTTCAGATTTTCCCCCAGAGCGTTTCCCCCCAGGGCAATGACGATCCGCTTCTTCATACCGCTAACCCAGGAAGCGGGGAAGGCCCCGGGCCACAAGAGCGCTCAGGGTCTTTTGAGGGCATTTAATCTTGCTCAAAAAGATCATGGCGGCGATGATGTAGGGCTTGTGGCTTGCTTGCTTGTAGAGAGGCACCCGGTAACGGTCAAAAACCGACGCGGCCACTTCCCCTTCCTTGCAGCTTACCCCGGAAATATCCGCCGGCAGGCAGTGGAGGTACAGGGCCTTGCCGTCCTTCGTGGACTCCATCAGCTTCTCGGTACATTCCCAATCCTTGTGCCCTGCGTTTTGGGCAAGGAGTTCCTTTTCCAGGGTTTTGATACCGTCAAAGTCCCCGGCGCCGTAAAGGTTGGTCCGTTTTTCCATTGCTGCAAAAGAGGCCCAGCTTTTGGGGTACACAATGTCCGCGTCCTTAAAGGCTTCTTCCATGGAATTTGACTTGGTGAATTTACCGCCGCTTGACAGAGCGTTCTTCCTGGCGATCTCCTCAACCTCAGGCATTATCTCGTAGCCCTTTGGATGGGCCAGGGAAACCTCCATACCGAAACGGGTCATAAGGCCGATAGCACCCTGGGGCACCGAAAGGGGTTTCCCGTAGGAGGGGGAATAGGCCCAAGTCATGGCGACCTTT
>JAISBK010000063.1 GCA_031266255.1 Treponema sp. | reverse complement strand
GCCATTGATTAATCAGATACCGGGACACCGAGCCAAGACCAGGAAGATCCGGCAGCCGGTCCCGGTCGAACCAGCGGGCGTCTTCGATCTCGACGCCATCAACCTGGATACTTCCCCCGGCATACCGGGCGCTGAAACCCAGCATGAGGGAATAGGGAAAGGGCCAGGGTTGGGAAGTGACGTACCGTATGTCCCGTACTGAAAGACCCACTTCTTCCTGGATTTCCCGGGCCACCGTAGATTCCAGGGTTTCACCGGCTTCGTTGAAACCTGCAATGAGGCTGTATATCCCGGGGACGAACTGTTTGTTATGGGCTAAAAGGGCCTGATCCTGGTCATTGATGATAATGACGATAATGGCTGGGGCGATACGGGGGTATTCAACCCTACCGCAGACCGGACAAAACCGGGCAAGCTCTTGAGGGGCATCCTGGTTGAGGCTTCCGCAGGAACCGCAGAAACGGGATTCTCTCCGCCATTGGATGATATGATAGGCGCGCAAGATAGGCCCCCCAAGGCTGCTGCTGGTTACCACGGTTCTCCCGGTCATCAGCGCGATGACCTGGCGCAGGGGAATCTTCCGCCATTGAGGGGGAAGGGGAAACTCCGGGGCGAGATCCACACTGCCTATACCAGGGCCTCCGCCAATACCGGGGATTTCAATGGGTTTAGGGACATCCAGACCCTGTATGGCTTCAATCGGAAGGAATTCTGGTATCCTGGAATCAGGAAGGGTTACCGGCGCCACCAGGGTATTTCCCTGAAAAACATACACTCCCTGGACTACATCAGTATTCAAACGAATCTCCTTATGTGTAGACGTACGATGCTTCATGAAGAGGGCTTCAAACCCTCCGATCAAACACCCCTTATATAGTATGCACTTCGCCGCTAACAATCCAGGGCGCGTTGCCCCAGCAGGGGGAATTGCGTCTCATGTTTCTTCATGGTATAGTTAATGATATAGTTATAAGTAAGGAGCCATCCATGAGTATCACCAGTTATCTTGAATTATTACCGCCCAATAAAATCATCCGATATACCGATAGTTCCCCTAAAAAAGGGATTCCTTTCATCGGATATCCGCGGCAGCATCCGGCAGAGAAACATAAACTTATCCTTGTGTATGATCCTTTGGGAGACCAGCCAAAGGTAATGGAATTGAAGATCGATGATATACTCGGCATGGAAGAAGTCCATTCAGCAGTTACTGAATTAGGAGAGGCAGCTCCCTTGATACGGCTCTGGATTCGTAAAGGCGCTCATGGGGTCATGCTGGAACCGTTTGAGGTGGATAATCCTATCAAAATGGTTACCAAACCGAAAGATATCCCCGGACGGCTCTTGGCTGATATGGACGCAAAGCACTTGGTCTAAAGGACATGCCTCAGCGTCGGTTTTTCATGGCCCTTGGGGAGGCTACACTCCAGTGTACCCTCTGTCCACGGGGCTGCGTGATTCCTCCGGGAGGCAGGGGGCGTTGTGGCGTGCGGGGAAACCAGGAGGGACGGGAGGAGCTTGCCTATTACGGCACGGTTACCGCGCTGCAGATAGACCCTATCGAAAAAAAGCCCCTTTATCATTACCACCCTGGTTCCCGTATTTTTTCCGTGGGTTTTGCAGGGTGTAATTTACAGTGTCCCTTCTGTCAAAATTGGCACATTTCCCAAATTACCGGCAGGGAGCTTCTTCCCCGTTTTTCTCTCCGCTCTTGTTCTCCAGAAGCCCTTGTCAAAGCAGCCCAGGCAGAACAGGTCCTGCAGATAGCCTATACCTATACAGAACCCTTGATCCATCTTGAGTTTTTGCGGGATTGTATGACCTGTGCCCGGGAAGCGGGTATTGCCAATGTTTTAGTGAGTAACGGCTGTATAAACCCGGAAGCTGCGCAGATCATTCTGGATCTCACCGATGCGGCCAATATTGACTTAAAATGTTTCTCTGAGGATACGTACCGCCGTATTCTGGGCGGCGATCTCTCCACGGTCTTGGACTTCATTACCCAAGCCTGGAAAACCGGGGTACACCTGGAACTTACCACCCTAGTGGTTCCTGGGCTCAACGACCAGGACGAAGAAATCGACCGGTGTATTGCGTTTCTTGCCTCCCTTTCCCCCCACATCCCCTGGCATCTTTCCGCCTATCATCCTGCCTATACCTGGAACGCACCCCCCACGGATCCTAAACGCCTTATGTCCCTGACCTATCGGGCACGGGAAACCCTCTCATACGTGTATACCGGTAATATCGCAAGTGCCTTTTCTTCCACTTCTTCCACTCAGGACACCATCTGTCCTCATTGCGGACAGACCCTGATACGCCGCCAGGGGTACCGGATTCAAAATACCGGCTTTGTCCTGCACGGGTCAGGTCCTCGCTGCCCCGTACACTGTGGGTACTGCGGAAAGGCCGTACCCATTGTGGGGTACGTGGGTTGAAACAAACAAATAAATAAAATAACATGAGTTCGATGGACCCCCCGCTAAACCGCTCTGCTTGCCCCACCCCATACGTTTGCCTTTCCCTAACCCTTCCGGTATATTCATACCATGACCATCATGCTCCCCAAAATCGATTTCGCCTTCAAACTCCTGTTCGGCGACCAGCGCAGCAAGAATATCCTTGCCGATTTCCTCAAAGCCGTCCTGCCAAGCCTCGCAGATGAGGAATTCGAGGAACTGACTATCGTGGATCCCCACCT
>JAISBK010000016.1 GCA_031266255.1 Treponema sp. | reverse complement strand
GGCATGTTAGGGATCTATGCGAACTGGGCGCCTAACGCCCTGGACGGTATGGATGCGGACTATGCCAACACCCCCGGAACCAATGAGTCAGGACGGTTTATACCGGTCTGGACCATGGGGAATAGTACCGGTGAAGTGCGGGTAACCGCGATAATAGGCTTTGACTGGGATATGATTACCCGATTACCCGGTTTTGGAGCAGAGGGTATTCTTGACCCCGCAGTCTACCTGGGGTCAGACGACAGCAACACGTTAATTGCCAATATGAGCGTTCCCATAAAAGATAAGGGAGCGGTTGTAGGGGTTGTAGGGTGTACGGTTGAATTATCAACCATACAGGGGGTGGCTGAACAGATCAAACCCTTTGGCGACGGCGCTGCGTTTGTGTTCAGCTCAGGGGGCATTGTGTCCGCCCACCCAGACCCAGAACGGCTTGGCAAAAATATGCGGGAAACCGAAACCGATACCTTCGGCCCCTTCCTTGATACGGTGGTTACTGCCGTAAGTAGCGGAACCGCGGCTTCCTTCTCATACCGTCCCCCCCAATCGGATACGGTCATTCAGTATTATACGGTGCCCTTTACCATAGGTCATGTTCCCCAGCCCTGGACTTTGGTCGTGGGCGTCTCCCACAATACGGTCATGGCCCCGGTGTACCGGATGATTCGTATCTGCCTTATCATCGGCATCCTTACAATGGTCTTTATGTCTGTAGGCGTCGTGTTCACCGCCCGTTCCATAAGCCGCCCCTTAACGCGGATGATGGGGATTCTTAAAGATATAGCCGAAGGGGATCTCACCAGGACCATGTAAAAATTAAAAGATTAGTATATAGTACCCATGTACAGTAACAAAGGAGAAGCGCATGAAAATTGGGGTTAAACTGGTACTTATCATCAGTATTTTCAATATCGTCGGCATCGGTATATTAGCCGGCGTTACCGTAAGCCAATCCCAGAAAGAGATCAGCCGCACGGCGAATGAACACGCGGTTGATCTTGCCCTCCAAGGCAATGAGAAGATAAGGAACTGGTTCGGAGATTATATAGCCGCGGTTCGGACTCTCGCGCAAGCAATGCAGGGTTACAAAGAAATACCCGCCCCAGAGCGGCGGGAGTATTTCAATCTATTGCTGAGACAGGTATACCTCGCAAATCCTGGGCTGGCAGGCATCTATACTAACTGGGCGCCTAATGCCTTGGACGGTATGGACGCGGATTATGCCAACACCCTCGGAACAGACGAGACTGGACGGTTTATACCTGCGTGGTCTATGACCAACGGTAATTTACAGGTAGACCCCATAATAGGTTTTACGTGGGAGATGCTTACCCAAATACCCGAATTCGGCGTAGAGCTTATACTTGACCCGATGGTATATTCGGAACGAGATGGAACAACGTTCTTAATTGCAAATATGAGTGTTCCGGTAAAAGATGGCGGAACGGTTGTAGGGTATGTAGGGTGTACGGTTGAATTATCAACCATACAGGGGATGGCGGAACAGATCAAACCCTTTGGCGACGGCTTTGCGTTTATTTTCAGCGCGGGCGGTCTCATTGCTGGGCATCCTGATCCAGGCCGCCTTGGAAAGAATATGCGGGAAACCGAAACCGACACCTTCGGCCCCTTCCTTGATTCGATGGTTGATGCGGTTACCAAAGGAACAAGCGCCTCTTTCTCATACCGCCTGCCTGAATCTAAAACAACGATCCAGTATTATGCGGTGCCGTTTATTATTGGACATACTCGTCTGCCGTGGAGCCTCGTGGTTGGGGTCTCCCGAGATACGGTTATGGCCCCGGTGTACCGGATGATTCGTATTTGCCTTATCATCGGCGTCCTTACCATGCTCTTCATGTCCGCAGGGGTCGTGTTCACCGCCCGTTCCATAAGCCGCCCCATAGCCCAGATGAAGGGGGTACTCAAAGATATAGCCCAAGGCGACTTAACCAAGGAGATCCGCGGAAAAGGGGATGCTCAGGATGAATTGGGGGATCTTGCCCGGTATCTCAACTTCACCGTAGAGCAGATCAAAGAACTGGTTAAAGATATTAAAAACAAGGCGAACGTCCTCACCCACACCGGTATAGATATGGCTACCAATATGACCCAAACCGCGGTTTCCATCGATCAAATCACTGCACATATTCGGAGTATCACCTCCAAAACCGGCAATCAACAGACGAGTGCAAAAACGACCAACGCGCTCATGGGAGATGTGGTGGACAATATCAATGGTCTTACCCATCAAATACAAAAACAGGAGGATTACGTGAACCAATCCTCTGCCGAGATAGGACAGATGCTGGAGAATATCCAAGGGGTAACCCAACGCCTTATCAGTAACCGGGAGAATGTTGCCCGTCTTGCCCAAGCTTCTGAAGTGGGGCGAAGCGGTTTGCAGGAAGTCTCCACGGCGATACAGGAGATTGACCAGGAATCCGCAGGGCTATTGGAGATCAATACGGTGATGGAAAACATCGCAAGCCAGACGAATCTGTTAAGCATGAATGCGGCGATAGAGGCGGCCCACGCCGGAGCCGCGGGGAAGGGATTCGCGGTGGTGGCGGAGGAGATACGGAAACTCGCGGAGTCTTCGAGCGCGCAATCCCAGACCATAAGCGGGATGTTAAAAAAGATCAAAGGATCGATAGATAAGATAACCCGGTTTACGGAAGGGGTCCTGTTGAAGTTTGAAGCGATACATGAGGGAGTGCAGCTCGTGAGCGAGCAGGAGAAGCATGTACGCATAGCGATGGAAGAGCAGGCGCGGGGGAGCAAGCAGATTTTAGCCTCCATGAGCGGTCTGCAGGAGATAACCCGTGAGATAAGAAGCGAAGCAGGCGTGATGCAGGAGAAGAGCCATAAGGTGATTAAAGAGAGCGGCGGACTTGAGCGGATAACCTGGGAGATAAACGGAGGCATGCAGGAGATGGCAACCGGCGCGGATCAGATTGATCATGCGGTACATCAGGTGAACGATATAAGCATAGAGAACAAGCAACAGATTGAGGCACTTATTGATGAAGTTTCCCGGTTTAAGGTGGAATAGGCATGAGCAAAAAGCCTGGTGGCTCATCTTCTTGACCCTGGGGATGATTCATGTAACGTTTAGTACATGAACCATGAGGATCCTCGTACGATTAAAGCAAGCGCCGTATTTGCCGCGTTTATGGGGGAGATCTGTATGCATACCCTGCTTACCCCGGAGCGGCCTTTGAAGTGGACCATTATCGCCAATCTGCATGCAGGAGGTTTTATCATTCCTGCCCGATGGAAGCGGCATCACGCACACTTGATACGCAGCGCAGCAAAAGCACGGCTTAATCCTCGCCGAGTTAATGCCGGGCCTTCCGGCATTGCCCAGGCAATGGTTCCTGGAAAAGAAGCCGGGGAAACCTGGGGGCTTATTCCCACGAATGGACCGGGTCATGCAGGGAGGATCACCGAAGCCCTCATCGCCCATGTTCACGGTGAAACTCCTGCGTTTTCTGCGGATGTCCCCTTGCATTTGATCATCATTGCCGGTGGAGATGGTACCAGCCGAGAAGTCCTCATGGCCTTGTATACCGCTCCCCCTGAAATCCGTGCACGCTTTGCGGTTCTGAGGCTTCCTATGGGAACCGGGAACGATGGTGCTGATGCGTGGGACTTGGACAAGGCCCTGGATCTCCTGATATATCCATCGACGATTGAAATGGCCAGGGCCTTACGGCTTACCACTGCCACGGGTAAGGGGCCTTTCTACGCGTTTAATATCCTTTCCCTAGGGCTTGATGCCTTTGTTACCCACATGACCAACAAGATGAAGCGGTTCCTGCCGGGGGATTCCTATAAACTATGGGTGGATATGGCCGCGCTTTTTTATGATCGGCTCTACCGAGTTGGCCCTATGGAGATCAGGGCTTTTGACGAAGCAGGGAACACCCTCAAAATGTTGCAGGAACGTATACTGCTCCTTGCAATGGGAGTGAGCGGAAGGCGTACCTACGGGTCTCATAAATGGATACTCCCGGATGAGCGGAATGTTTGTGCGGTCAAGCAGATGTCTCTGTTCAGAAAGCTGCGTTTAAAAGGGCTGTTTACTACGGGCGGACATCGCGATAAACCGGAATCCATCCTGTTTACCGCGCATCAGGTGACATTCCAGGGTACCTATCCCATCCTTGCCCAGATGGACGGAGAGGCGGTATTATTACAACCAGAAGATTTCCCCGGCTGTATCGAACGTACCGAAGCTGCTCTACCGGTCTTGAGAGGGCTTTCTGCGTACGCCATATAAGAAGCAAGGAAAAAGACCTTGAATCATTTGGGAAATGCGAGTAACATCACCTTATATCTGACAAAGAGTCCTGCTTTAGTATATAATAAAGAGGAGTATATAAAACTATGAATGAAACTGTACACCAACACCTAGTTCCTAATCCCCAACATCCCCTTCAAAAGAAATTGCCCTTACCGCTGTTATGGATAGGGGCCACGGTTATTTTATGCGGGTTGTTTACCCTTGCGTCGGTACCCCGGGCTGAAGCCCAGGGAAGAGATACGAATCAGCAGACGTGGCGTTATACTTCGATTATGCAGAATGTTTTTGATTTTATACAAAAGCATTATGTAGAAGATGTGGATCCCCAGACCCTCTATGAAGGGGCCATGAAGGGTATGTTTAACGCCTTGGGGGATCCCTATTCTACCTTTCTTGCGGAAAAGGAAATGATGGATCTGAACGAAACCACTCAAGGCAATTTTGGCGGGGTGGGGCTTTATATTTCCAAGCCGGAACGGGGGGCAGAGGGTAAACCGCCCTATGTAGAAGTGGCTGCTCCTATTGAGGATACCCCCGGTTGGCGGGCTGGGATCAATCCGGGGGATTTGATTATCGAGATAAACGGGGAACCCACCGATGGATTAAGCATGGACGATGTTCTTGCCCGTCTGCGCGGGGAACCAGGGAAAGAAGTCAAGCTCCTCATCCGCCGGAACGAAAAGTTTGAATTTCCCGTTACCTTGATGCGGGCGCTCATTGAGGTGCCTACCACCAAATACGCTATGATCCAGGATGTGGGGTACTTGAAGCTCCTCACCTTTACCCCGCGAACCCTAGACCGGGCAAAAGAGGCCATAGAATCGTTTAAGGCGCATAATTACCGGAGCATCATCCTGGATCTGCGTAATAACTACGGTGGACTCCTGCAATCCGCAGTAGGTATCAGCGATCTGTTCCTTGATGAAGGGGTGGTGGTCAGTACCAAGTCCCGGATCCCCTCGGAAAATACCGTCTTTAACGCGAGAAAGCAAACCTTGGTTCCCCAGGATATACCGGTTATTGTGCTTATCAACCGGGGTTCTGCATCGGCTTCGGAAATCGTGGCTGGTGCATTGAAAGACCGGGGCCGGGCTTACTTGGTGGGGGAGAAGTCCTTTGGAAAAGGGTCGGTACAGCAGGTGTATCCCTTGGATAAGGCGGGTTTCAAGATCACCACTGCCCGGTATTATACCCCCAGTGAGGTAAACATTGATAAGATTGGCATACCTCCCGATTTAGAGGTAAAGTTCCCGGAATTTACCGAAGCAGATGCGGAACAACTGACCGCCCTCATCACCGCGAACCGGATACCTGCTTTCATTAAAGCCAATCCTCAAGCTACCAGCGCAGAAATAGCTGCCTTTGCCCGGGTGCTTACGCAAGAATATCATCTGGATACCGGGTTGCTCCGTCGGCTTATCAGAAACGAGCAGCACCGAACCACCCAAGCGCCGGTATATGATTTAGAATACGATGTGCAACTTCAGGAAGCAGTAAAAATCCTGCAAGGGGGAACCTATGGGGTCTTAATGCAGACTACCAAGACCCTCAAAGTATTACAGGAAGAGGCAATCTTAGAAGATATTCCCCTGGCTTCCTAGAAGCCTAGGGGACTTCCTATGTTGCGAGTCCGATCATTGGGGCTATCATATTTTTGGAGCGCACACCGTGGATACTGAGCATCCTGAAGGAGAACCGGGGGTAATACGAGAACGGGTAAGCTTATTAAAGGTTCCCCTGGATATACTTGAACTAGAACACCTCCCCGATATCATTCGTCCCTTATTGGACAGTGGGGGGGGTAAAAATATCGTCTTGCTTTCCCTTGCGGATCTCCTGCGGGCTCGAAGTAACAAAGAATACCGAGCCTATGTACTCAGTGCTTCCTTGGTGATTCCCATCGCAAAAAGTCTCGTAGGAGGGATCCGGTTTGTAATTGGCAAGCAGGTATCCCGGTATATGCCCTTTCATTTTGTCGTTAAACTGCTGACGAGCCTCGAAGAACGGGAATTATCCCTGTACTTGCTGGGAGGAAAGCTGCAAACCCTCAAAAAAGCGGAAAAAAACATACGGCAAACTTTTCCACGCCTGCGTATTGTTGGCCGTTATGCAGGTTCCTTTAAGAAGGCTAGCGAAAAAAATCTCCTTAAGGCTATCAGCAAAGCATCCCCTTCACTCTTATTGGTGGGTAAAGGTGTTGCAGGCGGAGAACATTGGATCGCCCGGCATGACACCGAACTTCCTCCAGGACTTCGCCTGTGGTGCAGCGATCTGTACGAGATATTTGCAGAACAACGAAAGCACCCATCCCAGTATTCTTTTGATCATGGCCTTGAGTGGATAGGATTTTGTTTACACAAGCCATTTTGGGTATTTAAAGTGTTTCCTTATTTGTATTATAAAATCCTCTTACTGATGCACCGCTGGGTAAGCTAATTGCCCCAAGGGAGTGTTAACGCTTACGGAAAAAGTAGGCTATTCATGGAACCACATCCAAGCCTCCTGGGTACAGCGGAGGATCCCTGCAGATGAAAAATAGGTATCCCCGTCCTGGGGAATCTGGAGACGGAGTATATGCTCTGGTTCCTGATAGAGTGGTTTCCCAAAGGGGGATGTGCCGATCCAGGGGCCCTCATAGTTTACCGGCACAAGCAACTCTTTCCTGGGCTGAGGCACAATACGGCGTCGATCAAACCCTGATTGGGCTATCTTCACGCATATCCCTTTCCAATCTGCAGACCAAAGATCCTGTTGCACCGCTTCATGGAGAAGAGGCCCTTCCAGTAAAGCTCTAAACCGGGGCCAGTTAAAGTAGTGGGGTAATCGGGGGGTTCCCTTGGCAGAGACTTCCGTCTGGGCTGCTAATTCCCGATATACCAGGGCTTCAACGCCCCCTCGCCACGTTAGCCGTATCCGGTGGTCTTGATAATCAAACGGAAACAAGCCGCCCCCCGGTCGCATCGTATTGGGAAAGACACCGTGTTCAGGCCAATAGGGATAGGCTATCACCGGAGTAGTCCATTCTGATAACAACCGGATGTCCAAGGGTTCCTGATGGGTCTCTACTGTCTCCCAGGTTCCTTCAGGATTTATCCAGGTGATCTGCCAATGGGGAGGCCCCAAGATCTCCTGCCAAGCAGCGGGTAGGGGTGGGAATTCCACCGAGTATGCAGGCATGAATCGTTCGTTTTCGCAGGCGTTCAGAGAAAAGAACAGCAAAACCAGGATAAACGGGTAGTCCGGCTTAGCCTGCTTGAGGCCAAGACCCATACGATAGATGTCCATATACTATTATAAGGGATTGAAGATGCACGTTGATTTAACAAGTTCCTAACATAGCGGCCAATAATGCCATTCGCACATACATACCGTATTTCGCCTGTTTAAAATAGCTTGCCCGGGGGTCCTCATCCAGTTCCGGTGCTATCTCATTCACCCGGGGCAGTGGATGGAGGATAATGAGTTCGTCCTGGGCATGGTCCATTTTTTCTCGATTCAGGATATAACTATCTTTAAGGCGGATATAATCTTCTTCATTGAAGAAACGCTCGCGCTGTACCCTAGTCATATACAGAACATCCAAATCTGCAATCACCTTTTCAAGACTATGGGTTTCAATGTAGGGGATTTCTGCTTTTTTAAGAATCCCTTCGGTAATATAACAAGGCACCCTTAATTCCTGAGGGGAGATGAATATCATGGTAATAGCAGGATAGCGGGAAAGGGCCTTTGCCAAAGAATGGACGGTTCGGCCAAACTTGAGGTCCCCACAGAATCCCACCGTAAGCCCTCCAATAGAACCCTTGAGCTGCCGGATGGTGAGGAGATCCGTCAGGGTCTGGGTTGGGTGATGGTGGCCGCCGTCTCCGGCATTGATCACCGGGACCGTAGCATACCGAGAGGCCAACAGCGCAGCCCCTTCTTTAGGGTTCCGCATGACGATGACGTCCGCATAGCAGGAAACGACCCGTATGGTATCTGCCAGGCTCTCCCCTTTAGATACAGAACTGGAACTTGGTTCGGAAAAGCCCAGACACGTTCCTCCCAGACGCAACATAGCCGATTCAAAACTAAGCCTGGTTCGGGTACTGGGTTCAAAAAAGAGGGTAGCCAATATCTTTCCCCGGCAGGATTCCCGCAGGTACCCCTGGTCTTGCTCGATCCTTTTAGCCAGATCAAAGAGCCGATCCATCTCTTCAATTGTAAAGTCTCCAGGCTCTACCAGATGCCGCTTCGTAAACATGTAATCCTCCTCGCAAAAAAAAACCGCCCTCAGGCGGCTCTATACAACAGATCATAAAAAACAAGGTAAAACATGCTTCCTTTCCTGGCAACCAGTACACAGGAAGGCACAACTCCACACATACCAACATAATGTTTCCACGCTCTATTTTTCATATCATGCTTAATCTACATAAGCCTACCATACTTGACCTAAACAAACAAGTCCCCGGGACGACAGGTAATGCTCCATGGTGAAAAGTTGGCCAATGCATAGGCGTATACATTTTTAGACTAGAGGCTCTTTCAAAAAAGTGCAAGTTCGGCTCTGGCTCACTTGATAAAATATTGATAATACTATAAAAAATAAAGGGGGATAGTAATGAATACTATAAAACTGATTGCATCAGATATGGATCATACCTTGCTTACCGAAAAAGGCGAATTACCGCCAAACCTTGATATGTATATTTTACAATTAGATAAAATCGGTATTGATTTTGTTATTGCAAGCGGGCGGCCCTTATATACATTTGCTACAACCTGTCGATTATCAGTCAATGATTGAGTTTGTAGAGCATAAAACAGATGGAATACCTATTCTTTGCGGATTAAATAATGCTTTTTTATCTGAGAAAAATAACATATATGAATATTATTTAAAAACATTTTATTCAAAAATAGCTTTTGTTGAAGAACTTAACAAGGTTGTTGTAGATGCTAATAAATTTACCATTTATTTCCCCAATCAAGACAGTAGAGCATATTATGAAAAACTATTTAAACCACAATACAGCAATCATTTCGCTGTTACGGTGGGAGATACGGTTTGGATTGATATTATGAATTATGGAATAGATAAAGGGAAAGCCATAGGATTACTTGGCAAAAAACTTGGATTAGCATCTGAACAAATGATGGCTTTTGGGGATACCTATAATGATATAGAAATGCTACGATCCGTAACGTATAGTTATATTGTAGAAAATGCTGATGATGATATGAAACAATATGCAAATTTTATCACCGATTCAAATGATAATTTTGGCGTACTAAAAATTATTGATAAAATTATAGGAGAGGCTTCACCCTTGAGTAAAAGGGAGTTTGGTCTTGCCGCGCGTACCTTACCGTATTGAATAAGTCTTCAAAAAAAAGGATACTTTATAAAGCATGAGGCAGTTTTGAAACTGGCTTACGTATAAACAAATATCAACTGTAGTATAGGTGGAGGATAGTTGGAGGACACTATGAAAGCGTTTATTCTAGGTATCATCATTCTCTTTGGGGTAGTATTTTCGGTTTTACCCGCTGGTCTGGGGTGGGGAATGGATGTACTGGTTTTTCTCAAAGGAGCTTTGCCGGTGATTGCCGCGTTTATCGGGCTTATTTCGGTTTTTATCGGTATTGCGGATATTAAAGATATGAACGAAGCAAAGAAAGAAGAAGGTCCTGTACAAAAAGAAGTTGAGAAATAGCAGGCTCAAGAAAAAAGCAGGGCCTCAATGGGTAGGTAAGACTTCTGCCCATTGATTTAGGGCGCGGAGAAGGATGTATGCAAGACCTGCTGGTTCAGGACGATGGCTACGCGGCCTTCCCGTAGGAGCCTGCGGTTCTCCTCGATAGAGATAATCTGGAGTGCATCTTCCCGGTCTATAATGGGATCCGTAGGATGGATGCCGAATACGCCCTGAGCGATGATCCGTAAGGGATTAGAACCTACCAAACGGTTCAGATCTTCCTCAAGCCCCGAAGGGTTAGGCCGAAATATCTGATTGCTGGACACATACCGGACGATACTCTGTACTTGTTGGAGATCCACCATACTCTGTTCGTATATAAGGTTCATATCTGAGTCCCAGATCTTTGGGAAAAGACAGGGGCGGATAAGGGCAGTGCTATGCCTGCCATGCACCGGTAATTCCTCATCAGCAATAATAAGGATCCCTGTATAAGGGACCGCAGGAACCGGAATGAGGAGCCGCATACTATCCGTAGTCCGGCTGTGGCGTGTCAGTTCCTTACTCAGTCTCTCCAGACTCAGGATGTATTGGGCGGATATAAAAGCAAAGTCCAAGGTGAATGCTGAGGCAAGCTTTTGCGCGGATGCACTGATAGTATCCGTACTCCTGATGGAAAATTCCCCCCGGTTTAACATATCTTCCAGTGTATGAGCGGAATCAACCAGTATGGACAAGAGATAGGGTCGGACCAGGTAGGGGTATTCATGCAGGAGAATTTCCTCTGCCTGGACTCTACCGGTAGGGAGGCGAATCCCCGCAGAAGCAAGATCCACCTTTACCACGGCCTTAATTTCCATCCGTTCCCATTCAATAGATCCGCTAATGGCAACCTTGGTTTCCCCAAAAACCGCCCCTGCTAAGACCAGCAACAACCAACAGAAGAGTATACGTGGTTTCATACTTACCTTATCGGAGTTTTCAGATGTTTTCCTTCATAAAGAATATCACTTAATCCCATGCCGTTCGCATGTGCCAAGGCCTCAGGAGTGATATTGTACGACCGTGCAATGGACCAGAGGGTTTCTCCTGATTTTACCAGATGTTTTCCCTCAAATTGCCCAAATCCAATGGTGGTACTGGACAGCGATCCTTGGAGGTCCTTAAACGCGGGGATCAAGAGCCGGGAACCGATTTTCAAATACTTGGCCTGGGTGCCTGGGTTGGCATTGAGGATATGATCCACGGATATGCCATACTGCAGAGCCAGGGCAGACAGGGTATCTCCGGATGCAATGGTATGAAAATAATATTTGATGAGGGCAAAATCACGCCGCTCTAATACCGCAGAGATCGCTGCAACATCCGCGGCCCGTACCTTGAGATGGTAGTCCGCATCCGGAGGGGTAACGTTAAATAAAAGTTCCCGATTGGCTCGTTTGAGCTCATCGTGGTCAACCTCGGCTGCTAGGGCCAATAAGCCGAGATCAACGGTTCGGCCCACCTTGACCCTGGTCCATTCAGGATCCTGGGGCCATACCGGTTCAACCCCGAAATACCGAGGGTTAGACATAATGTAGGATATCGCCAAGAGTTTAGGCACAAAATGAATGGTTTCAAGCGGCAGTTCTTTACTTGCAGAAAGTGCCCAATAGTCCTTGACACCGGTTTTCTTGATACTCCGGGTTAAGCTCCCAAGCCCGGTGTTGTACGCAGCCAGGGCTAATGCCCAATCTCCGAGCTGAAGGTAGTTTTCTTCGAGTTTGCTGAGGGCTCCCCTAGTAGATTTCCAGAAATCCATCCGTTCATCCACCCACTCGGTTATCTTTATATTATACGGGGCGATACTGTTCGTCATAAACTGCCACAGCCCTGTGGCACCGGTTCTACTTACCGCAGAAGAAATGTACGCAGATTCAATCACCGGGAGGTATATCAATTCTGAGGGCAGATTCCGGGCTTCGATCTCCCGTCGGATAAAAGCCAGATAAGGACTGCCCCGGCGCATGATAGCATTGAGCCACTCAAGACCTTCGGGACTGGAATACCGGCTGATGTATTGCTGGGTCAGGGATTGCTCAAGCCCTGGTATAAGCCCCTGCCACGCGGGCCGCTCTGATTGTACCCGGACTGATTCAGGAGTATAGGAGACTTGCCGCAAGGGTCGGAATTCTTGGTTGAGGTCTATCAACTCGTTAAACAGGGCTTGCTGATCTGATTCTGGGATCAGGTCAATAGCGAGGGAAATCTCTTCTTGCATGTCCCCCTGTTCCTCAAGCGTTACCCCGGAAGTTACCTCGGGAATTTCCAGGAATAATTCTGCGGGAAGTGCGGGAACCGGTAAGAATATACGAAAATCCGGTTCGTCCCGGATGGATTCGGCTGGCAAGGAACCACAGGACATCAAGGTACTGAGTATCAGAAGCACAAATAGCTTCTTTTTCGTATTTTTCTTAAAGAATTGCATACTCCACCTCCATAAGGGTACTCGAAACAGCATGGTTATACCTACATTATTAGAATTTCTCTCCATAATAAACTCCTGCCCACTCCCAACGGCCATGAATATCCGGATCCAAAGGGAAATAGATCTTTCTAAAATAAAAATACCAAGTAGAAATAATTTGGTCCCACCCTGAGGTGCGTAAATAGGCTTCGGTAGCGTTTGAACTGGTATCCAGGGCATCGGCATAGCGGATCTGATTGCCCCGCATAAAGTCAGCCAGGTTGAATTCCACCCCCCCAGAATCGTCTGAATCCTCTTGTGCCCAGGAGTGGGTAAAAAAATTAACTTTAGCCTGGTACTGCCGCAACCTGCCGCTGTTTCCATCTGCCAGGGCGGATTTGACGGCATTGACCAGGCTGTTGAGGTTCTCAAAGGTCCAATCCTTAGGAGACTTGTTAAAGTCCACCAGTTGTTTGGCATGCTGATCCGCATTGGGAAACCCAGGGATGGGGGTACCCCTATAGGGGAGATACTGGGTATAGGATTGGATAGCCTCATTCCATTCCCCGATTTGTTCATGAGCCTGAGCTAACATAAAGTAGGCAAACCCGAGATCAATGGAATCGGCAAAGCGGATGATAAGCTCTTCGTAATACCCAACCTCTTGTTCCGGGTTATCTACCAACGTGATCAACTGCTTGAGACAGGCCAAATGAACCGATTGACCCTCAACCATCAAATCAGGGTAATTTTTAATAATCATATCGAAGTAAAGCGCAGCCACCGGGTATGCTTCCTGCTGTATATATCCATAGGCAACCATGAGCAGGTAATAGGCGTTGTAGGGATCTTGGGGATTCTGGTTTGTCCGGGAGGTGAGGAACGTGATGAGTTTACCGTATTCCTGTAAACGGACATACTGTTTAGCAATCTCCCGGATCACCGCAAATGCCTGTTCTCTAGCCGCAGTATCAGGAGATTCTAAGGTTTGCTCGGTCCCTGTATCCCTGGTTTCACGTTCCTTGACTAAGAGAATGAAAAGCTGGCGTAGGATTTCCTGATCGTTCTGAGAGCCACAGATATAATAGGGATCGATCTGCACGCCCTCAGTTCGGTACACCTCTGGGGCACACGCGAGATTCATATTGGTCAAGACCAGGATGAGCAGCCACCCTGCATAGGATAGCTCCAAACGACAACGCAGTATAATGCTCCCCCTCTATACTACAGGCTTACTATTTATTATCGAACGTTATAGCGAAATTTATAATAAAACCACCGCGCTCAAGATAGAATATGCAGGGGGACATCCTCGGTACACCCGAACGGTCCCTCTGCATGTATCCTCGTGGTTACAACCCTAGAAGATACTGGTTCAAGATATTCTCAAGCCGTTCCTGTTTGCCGCTGGTGAACCCTGCAGTCCCGTAAACCGAACCCAGGCCGGCCAGTTCTTCAAGACCCAGTTCCCCTTTGGCGAACCGCGCTCCATCCCCGGTATCAAAGGAGGCGTAACGGTTTTTCACAAAAGTTCCCAGTTTCCCGTCGTCGATGATCCGCTGGGCAACTTCCAGACCCACGGCGAAACTGTCCATACCGCCGATGTGGGCTTCAAAAAGATCCGCCGGATCTACCGAATTCCTCCGGATCTTGGCGTCAAAGTTAAGCCCCCCAGTGGTGAACCCCCCTGCCTTGAGAATGGCATACATAGCCAGTGCGGTTTCGTAGTAACTTGACGGGAACTGGTCCGTATCCCAGCCGTTTCGCGGTTCCCCCCGATTGGCATCTACCGAACCGAAAATACCAAGGCTCGCGGCAGTTTCAAGCTCGTGGACAAAATCATGGCCTGCAAGCTCCGCATGGTTTGCTTCGATATTGACCCGGAAGTCCTTATCCAGGCCGTTTGCTCGGAGGAAGCCTGCCACGGTTTCTACATCATAATCGTACTGATGTTTAGTCGGCTCCATGGGTTTAGGCTCAATGTAAAAAGCCCCGGTAAAGCCCTGTTTTCGGGCATAATCCCGGGCCATAATCAGAAACCGGGCCAAATGTTCCTTCTCTTTCTTTAAATCGGTGTTGAGTAGGCTCATGTACCCTTCCCGGCCTCCCCAGAAGGTGTAACCCTGTCCTCCAAGCTCAATGGTGGCATCAATAGCAGCCTTAACCTGGGCGGCTGCAAGGCTCACCACGGCAAAGTCCGGGTTGGTGGCTGCACCGTTCATAAACCGCGGGTGGGTGAAGAGGTTCGCCGTACCCCAGAGGAGCTTGACCCCCGTGGCCTGCTGCCGTTCCTTGGCCTTTGCCACGAGCATCTGAAGGTTCTTCTCACTTTCCCCTGGGCTTGCCCCTTCAGGAGCCATATCCCGATCATGGAAGGCATAAAATTCCGCACCCAACTTGGTGAAAAACTCAAAAGCCGCATCCATTTTGTGTTCCGCTGCCTCCAGGGGATCCTTTGCATCGGTGATCCAGGGATGGGGATGGGTGGGGGCTCCAAAAGGATCCGCCCCATCCGCGCAGAAACTGTGCCAATAGGCAATAGCAAAACGGAGCTGATCCTTCATCTTTTTCTTGCCTACTACTTTCTCAGGATTATAATACTTAAAGGCCAAAGGATTATCGCTTTTAGGCCCTTCATAGTGAATCCTGCCAATACCAGGGAAATAGGTTTTGTTCCCCACAAAATAATCAGCCATAAAACCTCCACAAATCGTTATATATACAGGGGACTCAACGCCCCAAGATAACGGGAATATACCGCATAAGCCTGGTTATACGCCGCCACTGCGGCTGCATCAGGGTTGACCCTAGCCCCTCCGTCCAAGATGACCAGCTCTTCTACCAAGGATTCGATAGAACCATTTTTTTCTAATTTTTCTAATTTTTCTTTTTTTTCTAAGGTCCAAAGGGCTTGGATAGCTCCGCCCATAGCCGCAGCTTCATCTCCTGCAGGAACCCGGACCGGGAGGTTCAGCACATTAGCGGCGATACTTTGCCAAAGCGGGCTTTTGGCCCCCCCACCGATGAGCCGGATTTCCTTTGCCTTGAATCCCAACGCACTGAAGCCCTCCATGCCGATACGCATCCCAAAGATCGCGGATTCAAGACTTGCCCGGGCGATATTTTCCCGGTTGAAGTTAGCCGCGGTGATCCCGTTGACGCTGGCCCGGCCATTGGGGAGATTCGGGGTTCGTTCTCCGTTAAAGAAAGGTAATACTACCAGTCCCCCTGCTCCGATGGGGGCCTTGGCTGCCTGGGCGTCAAACGCCTTGACCTCAAGACCAAAGAGAGAACGGAATTCCTCGCTGGCTACCGTACAGTTCATAGTACAGAGGAGGGGCAGCCATCCTCCTGTGGAGGAACAGAAGGCAGCGAGATTTCCGGTAGGATCGATCACCGGAACCTGAGAAAACCCAAAAAGGGTTCCTGATGTTCCCAAGCTCATGGTAAGGAATCCATCTTTAACTGCTCCGGTTCCAATGGCGCCCATCATGTTATCCCCGCCCCCTGCAGCTACGATGGCTCCTTGAGGCAGCCCAAAAGCCCGGGCCGCGGCTTCAGAAACGGTTCCTGCAGCTTCCCCCGGTTCAAGCAGCCGGGGAAGATAGCCCTGGATTGCCGGATCAATGAGATCGCAGGCAAAAGAAGACCACTTACGGGTTCGGACATTAAAGAGCGCCGTACCCGAGGCGTCCCCGTATTCAGCCGTGTATGCACCGGTGAGCAGAAAATTGATATAGTCATGAGGAAGCAGGATATGCCGCAACCGGGCAAACTGATCCGGTTTGTGGTTTTTAAGCCACTGCACTTTGGGCGCAGTATACCCCGGCCGCATGGGAAGACCGGTCTCCGCGATAAGGGCTGCCTCTCCCCCTGCCCGGGCAGTGAGTTCCTCACATTCAGCCGCGGTGGACGTATCGCACCAGAGCTTAACCCGGTACAGGGGCTTTCCCTCCCCATCCAAAGGTACGAAACTATGTTGATGCCCAGAAACCCCAATAGCCGCAATACGTGCCTTAAGCCCTGGAGCACTTTTTTCAATCTCGGAAAAACAGGTTTTCAGCGCTTCCTCATACCATGCAGCTTCTTGTTCCCGAGTGCCGTCATTTTCTGCAATCATGTCTACCGGTGCCTGCGCCCGGGCCAGAACCACTTTCTTTTCATAATCGTATATCAGGACCTTGCAACTCTGGGTTCCCAGGTCTATACCGCACACCGTTCTCATAACATCCTCCGTATCTTGGTATGGTTTATTGCATCTCTACTCTATAAAAAAATACCAGAAAAAAAGCGTCGTATCTATATACAACTGGCAATAGCTCCCTCCACTGCATCAAGGTGGGGTTTAATGATCGCAATGGGATCGGTCTTTTTCCTGAGTATTCCTAATCGTGGAGGAACGCTCATGGTTTGGCCTGTGGCCTTTGAAACGGTTTCTGCCTCCCGTGCAGGGTGCCCGGTGGCAAGGACAACAACATGCGCGTCCTCGCTGGATAAGTCATGGGAATTCAACATCTGCTCTGCCGCGGCAAAGGCCACCGCTCCGTGGGGATCCAGAAATATGCCGTATTGTTTCCAGACCTTATCCATAGTCTCAAGGGTGGTCCTATCATCAACCGCGGCAGGGAATACCATGTTCCGCATCACCGCAGGGGCTTCTTCGTAAAACGAGAGGATCCGCTCATAGTTTGAAGGAATACTCACATCCAATGCAGGAGAAACCGTGGAAATCGAATGTTGGGGCTTAAATGCTTCTCCTTTCAGAACCCCTCCAAAGGCATTGTTGGTGTTCATCGCGGCGATAAAACCTCTTACCGGCATACCAAATTTCCAAGCATAGAGGCCGGCTATCAAATTACCAAAATTGCCGCAGGGCACACTAAAAAGTAAACTCCCCTTTAATTCCTTCTTGAGTTTGATGAAGGCATAGAGGTAATAAAAGGACTGGGGCAAAAGCCGGCCCGGGTTGATGGCATTGGCGGTGGAAATACCGTACCGTTCTGCAAAAGGTTTGTCCTTGATGGCTTCGGTTACCAGGCGCTGACAATCATCAAAGGTACCCCGGACTTGAATCGGAATGATATTACCCCCCTGGGAAACAAAGGTACGGGGGTCAATGCCCCGGATGAGCCCTGAAGGGTAAAGCAAACAGGAGACGATATTCTGCCGCTGATAAAAAGCACGGGCTATACTGACCCCAGTATCCCCCCTGGTAGCGGATAGGACCATACTCCGGCTGTTATTTTTCAGCAGTTCTTCCATGACTGCCGCGAGAAAGGCAATGCCAAAGTCCTTAAAGACCCCGGTGGGGCCGTTATAGAGGTTTAAGAGAGAAAACCGTTCATCCAAGCGTTGGATTTCAGGCTCAAAATCAAAGGCGCTCTCCGCAACTCGGGATGCGGAGAAAGGATTCAGTTCTCCTTGCAGCAGGGGAGGGGCAACGGTGGCTACTAGTTCGGGATACGTCGTATTAGTATCCATATACAAAAAAAACTGCCGCAAGTCCATTAC
>JAISBK010000054.1 GCA_031266255.1 Treponema sp. | reverse complement strand
TATGAACTGGTAGTTTGTCCCATGAAGACCAGCGGCGACCTCATACAAGATACACCGCTAGACAAAATAGGGGGGAAAGGGCTTTTTATCAAGGAATTGGACCGGGCCTTGCTTGAAGGTCAGGTGGATCTAGCAGTCCACAGCGTGAAAGATCTGCCTATGGAGTTAGCGCAGCAGCTTCGAATCGCCGCGTATAGTACCCGGGAAGATCCCCGGGATGCCTTGGTCATCCCCCAGGGTAAGGCTGAACCGGACAGGGGAAAACCCATCGGCTGTTCCAGTCAAAGGCGGTGGCTTCAGGTGGCCCAGGTGTATCCGGATTGGCCCATTGCGCCGATCCGGGGTAATGTGCTTACCCGGCTGGAAAAGCTGGACCGCGGGGAATACGGGGCCTTGGTACTGGCAGTGGCCGGACTTAAGCGGCTCGGTCTTGAACAGAGGATTCACCGGATTTTTAGTGTCTCCGAGATCCTGCCTGCTGCAGGCCAAGGTACCTTGGCAGTGGTCATCCGGGATGAGCCTAGAGAAAAAAGAGAAAAAACGGATGACCACCAGCTTATACAGGAACTGGCACAATCTATTGATACGCTTGAGAGCAGGGTCTGTGCAGAGGCTGAACGGTCTTTTGTTAGAGCCCTTGATGGGGGGTGCAGCGCACCCATTGCAGCCTATGCAGTACTTGACGGGGACACTATACATCTTACCGGCCTCTACTGCCCGGATGAACCAGGAAGGGAAAAAATAGTACGGGGCAGTATCACCGGATCCAAGACTGAGGGGAAGCGCCTGGGGGATCGCCTGGCCTTACGGCTTTTGGCCCAATCGCGTATGCAAGGGGCTAGGCCGGGAAAGGTGTGGCTGGTAGGCGCGGGACCAGGCGATCCGGGACTGCTGACCGTGAAGGCTGAACGGGTTTTACAGGACGCGGAACTCGTGCTCTTTGATCGGTTAGTGGGGAAAGGTATTCTTGCCAAGATTCCGGCCCAAGCAGAACGGATCTATGTGGGGAAAAAGCCGGGGAAGCACCTCATTCCTCAAGGGGAAATAAACCGGCTCATCGTGAAAAACGCGGCCCAGGGAAAACAGGTGGTAAGACTCAAGGGAGGGGATCCTTTCCTTTTTGGCCGGGGGGGAGAAGAACTGGAAGGGCTCAAGGAAGCGGGCATCCCCTTTGAAGTCGTACCAGGCATTGCTTCGGCCCTGGGGGTTCCAGCATATTTCGGTATACCGGTAACGCACCGGGATTATGCTGGGGCGGTTCATATCATCACCGGCCATAGTTGCGGCAAGGAACCGATACCCTATAAGGCTCTCGTACAGGCGGGGGGCACCCTGATCTTTCTCATGGGCCTTAGTGCCTTGGAAGGTATCTGTACCGGCTTGATCCAGGCCGGACTGGATCCGGACACCCCAGGGGCACTGCTCGAACAGGGGACTACCGCGAAGCAGCGAAAGGTGTTCGCTCCTGTGTCCTGTCTGAGTGCTGAGGCGCACCAGCTTGGCATCAAGGCCCCGGGGATCCTGGTGATTGGCAGGGTCTGTGGTTTGGCCCCTGGGTTTTCCTGGATCGACGCAAAGCCCTTGGCTGGACTACGGATCGGGGTAACGAGACCGCCCCGGAAGGAATCCCGTCTCTCTGAACTGCTCGCCGCCGCAGGAGCGGAAGTCGTCGGTATACCCACGATACAGACCATTCCCCTGGAGGAAACGCCCCTTCTTGAGCAGAGCCTGTTAGGGTTAAGCGGCCAGGACTGGCTGGCGTTTACCAGTCCTTGGGGGGTAGAGGTGTTCTTCGCCAAACTGAAGACCTATCAGCGGGACATCCGCAGCCTTGGGGGGATTCGGTTTGCGGCCATTGGAAGGGCCACTGCAGGGGCACTGGAAGATCGGGGAATCCTGGTAGACCTGGTTCCCGCCCACTTCAACAGCCGTTCCCTGGGGATGGCCCTTGCGTTGGCGGTGAAACCAGGGGAACGGGTCATCCTGCCCAGAGCCAAGATAGGAACCGATGAGGTACTGCAGCCCCTTCAAGATGCCGGGATCCCCTTCCTGGATATCCCGATCTATGACACCCTGCCCGCTGCAGCATACCAAGACCCCACCTATCGGGAACTCCTGTTGGAGGGTCTTGACTGGGTTACCTTTACCAGCGCTTCCACGGTAGAGGGCTTTAAGGCAATGGCGGGTTTGGACCTGATGCCAGGGTTTAAGGCCCTGTGTATCGGCAAGCAAACGGCACTGGCCGCAGAAGGGTATGGTATGGAAATCCTGGTGGCAGACAACGCAAGTATGGAAAGCATGGTGGAAAAACTAATCTGGTCAATTGCAAACTGCCCCTTTTCCCCTCCAAAAAAAATGTAAAAAATTAAAAAAACGCTTGTTTTGGTAAAAAACATTAAATATACTCATATTACAGTGGGCGTTGCCTGCTCTTAAATAATTGTCTGGAGGATTCTATGAAAATCCGTGTAACTAAAACATCAATTCTTGCGGGAGCAGGTACCCTGCTCATAGCTCTGTTTGTTTCATGCGCTTTTTCGCTGTCGGGCAGGAAAGTAGGGAGGCTGATTTTATTCGCTGCTTGAACGAAACATTGGACTATACGGATTTGGTTACCGCCATTATGGTGGAAATGGAACCGGAAACACCACAAGCTGAATTGGATTCCCTGCTCTCCCAGGCAAAGTCAATAACAAAAGATGAGCTGGTCAGATTAAACCGGCTTTCTCTGGAAGCACTGTACGAAGAGGCGTGCCCTTCCACTGATCCAGGACAATACCATCGGTTTGCAGGTTGGCGTGCACGGCATCTTCAAGTCAACCTGGGGAAGCATACAGGCTGGCGTTGCTCTTGCTCTTTATACGAACGGAGAAACAGGAATCGCGGCGTCCAAATCAATTCTTGACATGCAAATCAAAGATGAAAAGGTCTTTAAAAAAACCATTGATAAGATTAATATACAGTTGAAATTCTTTGAATCGCCTCCCATTACCATTGGAGTTATTTATATAAAAACCGAATTGAAAGGTTTTTTTAAATTTCCTGTCAGTGTGTATGCAACGGGTAATATAACCACAACCATATATGCGGGCTTCACCGGTCTTTATGCCGCTGGTTTTGAATTGGATGTCGATTATGGCATTAAAACAAAAAAGATAAAAATATTATGGACAACGATTGAAATACCGGTCGGTGTTTACGTAGACGTAGATCGTAAAGGGGTGCTGGTCGATGATCTGGCATGGTATATTGGACCTGTGGGGGATGTTTATACCGGCGTTAAACTGCAAAGCGCCAAGTTTGGTGTTATCTGTGAACCTTCGTTCTCTTTTGGGCCGACGGTCTCTATTTGTGATGCTGTATATGGCGGCGTTTCAGTCGGGCCGACGATAGAAATCGGCTACGAAATGGGAACCCTTACCAATTCTAAAACATCGGCTATTACCGGGATTTATGGCGATATTATTGCGGGAATAGGTATTGATGCGCGGTATAACTACGGAATAAATCCTATCCCTTTTGTCCTTAAAAAAGGATACAACGGTGACGGGATATTGAAACGGCCTGTCGGCATAGAGAAAAAGCCGTACCGGGTTTTTACCAAGTATTTTTAACAGAACATAGGATGATGAGGAGTATATTTATCACCATAACGTTTTTCACGGCACTTTTCACCCTCTCGGGATGCTTCTCATTTGAAGCGGCATTGAGGTCATTGCTGAGTGGACCCGACATTCCTGTAGTTGAAGATATTGACTATTCCTATCCGGTAACAGACGCTGTCGCGGAGCAGGGAACCATTGTATTCAAATACAAACCGGGGTTCTGGGAAAAACTTTTTTATAACCCGGATCCCCCGGTTCCTGCCAACGAAAGTGAAATTATTGTGTACTTGGGCTTTGTGTTTGACTTCAGTTGGCAATCCGGTTGGATTCCGCCAGAACGATCTGGCGGTACTGGAGCGTTGCTATGGGGCGACACCGAAAAGCGCGTTGGGAAATGCGATATACTTTTCGGAAACGCAAGCAGCGAAGGAAAACTCGTCATACGGAAAAATCCGAGCAAGCCAACCGCTAAGGAGTCCGTATTAATGGTATTGGACAGCGCAACGACAAAGACTGTTTCCGTTGAGATGAACGATTGTATTTCAACCGGCAGCGTGATGCACTCTATGCCACCCTACTCTTGGGGCGAGCTTATCTTGAGCGGCAGAGCGTACCGTATCTTTTCGGTTATGGAGGAGGCGTATTATGCGAGGTATCCTGATTTTTCCCAAAGGGAAAGGGGAATTAACTGGAATGGTTTTGTGCTTGGCACTATAGGCAGCAGGGTAGAAACAACCGCATACAATTTTTTGCGGAACGA
>JAISBK010000038.1 GCA_031266255.1 Treponema sp. | reverse complement strand
GTACACAACATTACGTTTGACGATTCAACCAGTACGGAGATGACCTTTGAGGGAGTCAAAGGTCACAGCCTCTTTCTCGTCAAGGTAAACCGTTCACCAAACCAGGTAAGCGCTCAGGAGACCGGGCATGGGTATCCATTGAATACAAGCCAGGCCCTTACTGAATTGCCTCAGGGATCGGTTCTTGCTGTTCCTTTACTCAGGGAGAGCGGCAGATTTGCCGCAGGAGATAAAACCATTACCCGCTATGATCATCCCGGTGCCCAAGGATTTATGCGTAATCCCCCACCGCTCCCAAGCCTCAGCCCTTCCCGGGAAATCCAGTACCGTGAGTCCTCAGGTTTTGCCGCCCTTCCCATGAGTACCGTGGGTACTACAAAAAAATTTTGGGTTCAGGATAAACAGGGTACCTGGATCGAGATCCCCGCGATCTTGCAAGCGGTATCAACCCATAGCAAGGTATGGGTAGCCCGAGCGAATTATAGTACTACCAATAAACCAGGGGAGAATACGCTGACCCAGGAGCAGGCCCAGGCCATGGCGGATCAGTTTGATACGATTTATCAGTATGAAGCCTCCTTATTCGGCTATGAATACGGGGGCGGGGTTCCCAGCACCGACTCAAGTTATGGGGGCGTTGATGGGGATCCGGCAGTACACATCCTGGTGTATGATATTGGTTATGATTATACTCCTACCCAAACCAGTGGGGTCTTTGGGTTTTTCTGGGCAAAAGACTGGTATGATCAGCAAGCCCTTGATAGGACTCAGTGGGGGGTAAAGACAAACCATGCGGAACTCTTTTATATTGATTCGTTTTTCGCGAATACCTACCCAAAGGCCATCTATTCAACATTGGCCCATGAATTTCAGCACATGATCCATTTCAATGAAAAGTATATAAAAAAACAGAAATCTTCTCAAACGTGGTTTGATGAAATGCTTTCCCTGCTCGCGGAAGATATGATTGCTCCGAAGATCGAGGTTCCGGTTACTGACACGAGTCATCCTGTCCGTAACAGAATACCCACCTTTCTTGATAATTATAATGCCGCGGCACTAACCGAATGGCTTTCAGGGGATGATGCCCTGATTTCTTATGCCAATGTGTATGCATTCGGCGCTTACCTAGCCCGGAACTACGGCGGGGCAAAGCTGATTAAAGCTATCATGGAGAATACCTTGACTGATATACCCTCGCTATCCGCGGGACTTGCCTCAGCGTCCCCAGGAATGGATTTTAACCGCGCCTTGAGCCGGTATGGGGAAGCCTTTATCTACAGCGGCGGCCATAAGCTCAAAGGAACCGTTTCCTTTGATACTACCATAAGCCAGACAATCAACGACATTGAGTATACCTTCACCGGGTTTGACCTTTGGACCATACCCGATGCTGCTAGGGGATATCCCCCTATTCCGCAAGATTACACGGGGCCTTTGATATGGGATGCACAGTATCGGTTTGCCATGCCGGGTTATTCGGTGATTATTCAATCTCTTGATGCATGGCAGCAGGTACAGACGGATAGAGTAACCATCACGTTCAATAAACCGTCTCAGCAAACCATTGATCTCTATATTATGATACGGTAGTCATGAACCACAGGGGAAATGCGGGCAGCTTCATGGTCTTGGTATTGGCCGGTTGTATGACGGTTAATACCCAAACGATACGCTGCCGGGTGGAAGTATACGGCAACGAACCTCATACCTATGTGGGCATCCTCAGCGAAGCAGACGGTAAGCTCTACGCGGTGTATCCCCCGGAGCAAGAAGCGAAACTGCGGGTATTGCAAGGCCGACGACTTGAAATGACCCTTCGTTTTCTTGAGAAACCTCAAGGATACGGCAGCCTTTTCTTGAAAGACGGCACCGTAAACCCGGTCTCCTGGAAGATCGTGGAGCTAGGATGCGTGTATCCCTAGTTCTGCACGGAAAACAGCCTGCCCAGTATCGTGTCGTCGGCCCTCAAAGGCAAATCCTGAATCGTCTAAGGGAGCAGACCATAATTCGGTAGTTTCCCCGCCTTTAATCTCCTGGAGGTAATTGACATCCAGCCGCATGTGCGAAGCGTGTTCCAGAAGTTCTGGGTCGATGATATCCTGAATCCATTGAATATACCGGGCATTATTAACGTGTCTGTTATAGTCAATATCCGAATAAGCGGCCCGGCGTTCCCCAACTTTGGTAAGCACTCTGGTAGTAAGCCCTGGTACCCCCTGGTGTAGGGCGTCTAAGCCCTGGTTCAAAGGCAGCTTGTCCACTACTGCCTGGGGACGCAAAGGCCGGTGTTTTTCCATGTCCAGGATAAGCCAAGCGCTTCTGCCCCGAACCAGGGGAGTAGCTGAGGCATCCTGGATATCGTAATCCCGAATGGCAAAGAGTTTTTCTGTGCCTCGGGGCCAAGAACGGAGGGTAATGGTTTCTCTATACCGGGGCCGGCGTTCAAGTACCACGGATATGCGGGAGAGAATCCATATCTGCCCGGTTTGGGCCATAGACGCCCTGCCGACTCCCAGGTTCTCTGCATGGTTAATGGATGCCTCCTGAAAATAATCAAATATCGCTCCTAATGTGAGCCTATCCGAGGGATCGATATCTCTAAACCCCACGGAAAACGTTTCTTGCCATATATTATCCATAAAATACATCCTACTCATGTACAGGAAATTTTGCCTGTTGTATTTTTGTTCCTACCTAGTATAGCATACGCTATCGCGTATTTGAACGGATAAACCCCGGTGTTTGCAATAAAGGAGCCTTATATGCAGCTTGAATTGATCAGTACCACGTTTCCCGACGGGAAAAAAAATGTATGCTGTCACTCTTTTTCGTTCATCCCTGATCCGGGTGCGGAAAACGAAGTCGTCAATCTGTACCCGGAAATTGAGTACCAGACCATTGAGGGATTCGGCGGCGCGTTTACCGATTCCGCAGCCGCTGTTTTTTCCCGCATGAGTGAAGCCGCGCAGGGTCAACTGCTGGATGCCTACTTTGATCCAAAGAAGGGTGCAGGCTATACCCTTGGCCGTATTCACCTGGACAGTTGTGATTTTTCCCTGGAGCATTTTGAAGCGGTCTCTGACCCTCAGGATACTGCCTTCAACTCTTTTTCTCTTTCCCGGTGGGGAAGGTACATTTTGCCGTTCATTCAGGCTGCGGAGAAGACTCGGGGAAAACCCCTGGTGTTTATCGCCGCGCCCTGGAGTCCGCCGGCTTTTATGAAAACTACCGGGAAGCGGAATAACGGAGGCGCACTGCGGGAAGACTGCCGAGAAGCCTATGCAAAGTACCTGGGTACGTATATGCGGGCTTTGCGGAAAGCGGGTATTGATGTGCGCCGCGTAACTATACAAAACGAGCCTCTAGCAGTACAGCAATGGGATTCCTGCGTGTACACCGCAGAAGAGGAAAAACGGTTTATCCGCGATTTTCTTGCCCCCGCGCTTCGGGCCATGAATCTGGGGGACGTGGAACTGTTCATCTGGGATCATAATAAAGAACGGGTTTATGAGCGTACCCGGGATATTCTTGACCAGGATACGGACGCCCTGATACGAGGTGTGGCGTTTCACTGGTATTCCGGGGATCACTTTGAAGCGTTGAGACTCATCCGTGAGCAATTCCCTAAAAAAATCCTGATACATACTGAATCCTGTCTGGAATACTCCCGGCTTGATAAAGGCAACTGGCTAATCAATGCACAAAAATATGCCCATGATCTTATCGGGGATCTAAACAACGGCGTGTCGGCGTTTTATGACTGGAATCTGGTCTTGGATCAGCAGGGAGGGCCGAATCATGTCCGCAATTTCTGCGATGCTCCTTTTCTGTTCCATACGGATACGGGGGAACTGGAAGAACGGCCCTCCTTTGCGTATATCTCCCATTTCAGCCGGTACATCCGCGCCGGAGCAAAAGGCATTGCCTTTTCCCGGTACACCGGTTTGTTTGAAATGACCGCGTTTCGTAATGCCGATGGAACCATAACCGCGGTATTTCTTAACCCCACGGATAAGCCGCTTCCGGTACAGCTTCGTTTGCAGGGGAACGTGAGTATGTTCCTCCTCCTGCCTCAGTCGATTGCCACGGGGATGCTGAGACCCTAGGCAAAGGATGGGACCAGTTTTTGAAAGAAACGCTATACAGGATGGCCCTTGCCGCAGGGTTTGTACGAGTACGGATCCTTTCGCCGTTTGATCCTGCTCAAGACCCCCATACCCTTATCTCGGAATCGTACCAGGCTGGGGCGCCTTCCCTGCTTATGGCTGCGCTGCCCTATGGGAACTTGCAGGAAACCGTCCCTATTCCTCCTCATGAACAGGTCGCTTATATCGCCCCTTTTGCCCAGCGAAACTATTACCGGGAAGGGGTAAAACGGCTGCAAAAACTAGGGGCAACCTTGCGTACCCTGTATGGAGGCAGGCGATCCGATTTTAGAATCCTCTGCAATTCTCCGGTTCCTGAAAAGCCCCTGGCTCAAGCTGCGGGCTTGGGCGTCCTGGGTAGAAATGGACTTATCATTACCCCTGAAGCAGGTTCTTTGGTGATCATCGCTGCCATGACCCTGCCCTTTTTCCTTGACCAGGATGAGCCAGAACCGGGGTTACACCAGGAGGAACCCTTTCCCTGGTGTGTGTATTGCGATCCAGACCAGCCTCCTTGTGTTCGGGCTTGTCCCACCGGAGCGGTCAGAGGGGATGGCACCTTGGAACTCAGCCGGTGTATCCAGTGGTACGCTTCTGGACATGGACGTACGGTTCCCTTGGAGATTGCCCGGAATTGGGGGAACCGGCTCTACGGTTGTACCGAGTGTCAAGATGCCTGTGTTCATAATCAGAGGACCATTCCGGGTGTTAGGAGTAGTGAAGGACCTTTACCGGCATATCTGGATCCGGTGGCATTAGCGGCGTTGAGTGATGAGGAATTGAAAGCTCGGTTTAAGGGAACGGCTATGGGGCTTTCCTGGCTTGGGCCCCAGGGAATCCGACGTAATGCCCGGTTAGCGGCCTCAAGCCCCTAAGCTGCCTCAACCCCGATACCGAAAACCAGTACTGATAAGGCAATAAATATATTGACCTATAATGAGAATAACCCTATGATTGGAGCATGGAAAAACAAGACGGCAGGAAGCTCAGTAAAACGGCGTTGGAAGAAAGACGACGCACAATTATCCGTATGAAAGAAAACGGATGCAGGCCTTCTGAAATAGTAGCGACTACTGGTTGTTCCCGCCAGGCTATATACCTGCTCTGGAATGACTTAAAGAAAACTAAAAACAAAGAAAAAACCATCACCGTAAAAAAATGCGGCAGGCCCTTGGGATATGGACGAACCCTTACCAAAGTAAAAGAAAAAGAACTGCAAAAGATTCTCATTGCTAAATATCCTGACCAATTGAAACTTGATTTTGCCCTTTGGACACGGGAAGCAGTCAAATTGGTGATACAGCAGAAATACGGTATAGATATACCGATACGGACGGTAGGGGAATATCTCAAACGGTGGGGGTATACCCCGCAAAAACCAGTACGATACGGTTACACGCAGGACGGGGAACCCGTCAAAGCATGGTTTGAACGGACGTATCCTGAGTTACACAACCGGGTAAAAGCGGAAAATGGGGATATATATTGGAGTGATGAGGCGACGATAAAGGGGGAGAAAAAGGAACACGCGGGTATAGTATCGGCAATCACCAATCAGGGGAAGGGATCGTGGAAATTACATGAAGGCAGTATCACTGCGGAAAAATTTAAGGATTTTGTGCAGCGCTTGATCTATGGCAAAAAGCGAAAAGTATTTTTGGTATTAGACGATGCGAAGATGCATCATAACAAGAAACTGACCGAGTGGGTAGAGAAAAACAAACAACGGATAGAACTATGTTATGTAACGCCTACCGTACCGTCCTGATTTACATCTCGAAACGGATAAAGGATTGATTTAACGGTTCGGGAAGCCGCTGGATTTTTTACCCAAACAAGTGGTTATGATAGGGGTATATACCTGCTGGTGTCAGGCGGTATATGACAACTCTCAACAAGAATACAATAGGAGTGTATATGAAGAAATATATATGCGATGTATGCGGTTATGTCTACGATCCTCAGCAGGGGGATAGTACGAATGGAATCAAGCCAGGAACCTCTTTTGAAGACCTTCCCGACGACTGGGTATGTCCCACGTGCGGGCTGGGGAAAGAGTCCTTTTCTCCTGCTCAGTAAGGTTTTTGAGAAACCCTAATGACTTGCCCTCTCTTGAAATCCAGGGGATTACAAGAGAGGTTTAGAAAAAAAGCAGACAAATGAGGTTGTATGCTCTCAAGAGAAGATTTTGTATTTACCATTGGATACGACGGTCCAACCGCTGTGGTGGATAGTCAGGCTAAACGGCGATACGGTACCCTTTCGACCAAAGCATTAGCGGAAAAGGGTTTTTTCCGGGCCGCTTATGCATCTGCAATATATGCCCAAGACCAGGAATCGGTAAAACTGGTGGTGGACCTCTACAATAACCTTGCCGGGACTTCCTACACCCTTGATTCCCCGTTGGATAGGCTCTTCGGCGTCTTTCTGGTAGAGGTCAGCCGTTCCATAGTCTTGTAGAAGGCAAGCCTCTTTCCTTTTATATTCAGATTTATGATATTTGAAATGTAGATTTCCTTCATTACGAGGTATTATAATTAGGATGTACCCTATCGCTTATTTTAAGTTGGTATCGAATCCTATACGAGTTACCGTAATAGTACATTAATAAAAGGGCTGGTGTATGTCAGAACAAAGTGTAGTGCCTATCGATCAAATCCTTCCGCCTAAATTGCCTCTGGTGGCGCTCATGGGCCGTCCTATATTTCCGGGGATATTTACCCCGATCATGATCGGAAACCCCGTGGATGTGAAGGTTATTGATGAAGCGGTGGCCAGAGACGGTCTCATCGGGCTGGTGATGTTGGCCAATGAAAGTGAAACCCCCACGATTCTTGATCTGTATAAGGTTGGTACGGTGGCTAAAATCGTTAAGAAGATCAACCTTCCTGACGGGGGGGTGAATATATTCATCTCTACCTTAAAACGGTTCAGGATAAAAAAGTCCCTTAATCCGGTGAATCCCATGGTAGGCGCGGTGGAGTATCTTGACGATGAGGAGGACGATACCAGCGAGGTAAAGGCCCTCACCCGGGCCTTGATCAGCGAAATGAAGCAGATATCCGAAAATAATCCCCTGTTTTCCGAAGAAATGCGCCTCAACATGATTAACATCGATCATCCGGGGAAGATCGCTGACTTCATCGCCAGTATTCTCAACATTGATAAGGCGGAGCAGCAGAAGATCCTGGAGGTTCTCAATGTCCGCAAGCGTATGGAGCAGGTTTTGGTCTTTATCAAGAAAGAGCAGGAACTTTTACGGATTCAGAAACGGATTCAGAAGGAAATCAACGAAAAGATCGAAAAGTCTCAGCGGGATTATTTCCTCAAAGAGGAACTGAAGGCCATCAAAACCGAACTGGGAATGACCACCGACGCGAAAAGTTCTGAATACCAGCGCTTCAAGGATAAACTGGACGCCTTCAAGTTTGAGGGGGAAGTCAAGGAGGTAGTAGAGCAAGAACTTGAAAAATTTAACCTCATGGATCCCAATTCAGGAGAATTCATCATCACTCGAAACTATCTGGATACGATTGCGAGTCTGCCTTGGAGTGAACCTGCGCCAGAGCATTTTGACCTCAAGGTTGCTCAGGATATATTGGAAAACGACCATTATGGGCTTAAAGATGTGAAGAGCCGTATCGTAGAATATCTGGCGGTTCGAAAACTCAAAAAAGATTCCAAAGGTTCCATTGTATGCCTTGTGGGGCCTCCGGGGGTGGGTAAAACTTCGGTGGGTAAGTCTGTAGCCCATGCCTTGGGTAAGCAATTTTTCCGTTTCTCGGTAGGCGGTATGCGGGATGAGGCAGAGATCAAGGGGCACCGCCGTACCTATATCGGGGCCATGCCGGGGAAGATTCTCCAGGGGCTTAAGATTGTCAAAACCAAAGACCCGGTTTTTATGATCGATGAAATCGACAAAATGGGGGTGAGTTTTCAGGGGGATCCTGCCAGCGCTCTCCTAGAGGTTCTGGATCCAGAGCAAAACAACAACTTCCGGGATCATTACCTGGATCTTCCCTTTGACATTTCCTATATCTTTTTTATTGTTACTGCCAATACCCTGGATACCATTCCGTCTCCTCTCCTGGATCGGATGGAGATCATCCAGCTTCCGGGCTATATTGATACGGAAAAGCTCGAGATCGCCAAGCGCTACCTGGTTCCCAAGAGCCTCACAAAAAACGGACTCAAAAAAAATCAGGTCAAATATACCCGGGAATCCCTGATGTACATTGCCAATGGGTATGCACGAGAAGCTGGGGTGCGTAATTTTGAAAAGAACTTAGATAAGATCCACCGTAAGCTGGCAAAACAACTCGTGGAAGCCGAAGAAGAGGCTCAAGCCAAAGCCCAGGACAAGGCTGAAAATGCCGGGGGAGCGCAGCCCATAAGCCCGGTTACCAACGAAGGGACCGCGATTGAGAAGAAGGCAGAGGAAAAACCAGCAGGGGAGAAAGGTATCGCGGAAAAATTTACCATTGATAAAAAACTAATCGAAAAACACCTGGGAAAACCCATGTTTCCTGAAGGGCAGGTTAAAAAGGCGGATCGTCCGGGTATGTCTGTGGGCTTGGCCTGGACAAGCATGGGAGGGGATACCTTGGTGATCGAAGCCACCTCGGTACCGGGTAAAGAAGGACTCACCTTAACCGGTAAGATGGGGGACATCATGAAGGAATCTGGCACTATTGCCATGACCTTAGCGCGGAAACTGGGAACCGAACGGTACGGCATTGAGGCTGCCTGGTTTGAGAAGAACCATATCCACCTGCACATCCCTGAAGGGGCTACTCCCAAGGACGGCCCTTCTGCGGGGATAACCATGGCCACCGCTCTTTTATCCATGCTCCGCAACAGAACCATTGTGGATAAGCTGGTGATGACCGGTGAGTTAAGCCTCACCGGACAAGTGCTTCCTATTGGGGGGCTCAAGGAAAAAACCGTCGCTGCCCGGCGTAACAAGGCGAGGCATGTCATTATTCCTAAGCAGAACCTGCGGGATCTAGACGATATACCGGATATGGTAAAGAAAGGTATGGAATTTCATCCGGTGGAACGGTTTGAGGAAGTTTTGGCCTTGGCTTTACCGGATTAACAGAACGAGACCGCAGGTTCTCGGTATGCAAACCAGAACACTACGGCTTATTTACGATTCCTTCTTCGCCAGCGTCAAAGTTCCGTAACGTGCCGATAGGAGCGGGGGGTGATCTTTTCCCGCGTGAATTAGCATTCTTAGGGGGTGAACGAATCGCTAGTTATTGACATCTTTGGAAAATTATTGTAGATGTCAGTATTTCGCGGTCAGGCTCAGGTTGTAGGTTCTTCCTGCTTGGGGAAAATAGGGGCGTATCTCGTAGAGCACGTCAAACACATTTTCGACACTCATGGAGACGCTCAGGTTCTTGTGCAGTTCGTAACTTGCTTTCAGGTTGACCAGGAAGTAGCCGTCAATTTCGGTTTCCCCTTTGGTGTCTGCATAGCGCTCTCCCACGTATTGAACGCTGGGGATGATGGCGAGGGCTTTGATGGGGGTAATGGTTCCGTAAGCGCTTGCCGTGTGGGCAGGGTAGAGGCTTAGGGTTTCCACCCCAAGCGCGCTGTCGATGATGCGGTACCGGTTCCATGAAAAGGTAAGTCCCGCGGTGAGTACCGGATGAGGGATCCATTCAAGGCCGGTTTCTATGCCCCACATCGCGGTCTTATCCAGGTTGACACTGTAGGGAACCGTAACCGCGGTGTAATCTGGTTTGGGGACGCGGATGTCTACGATCTTTTGGGTGATACGGCTGTAGTAGGCTGCTGCGGTCAGTTTTAAGCTATTGAGGGGCCGGCCCTGATAACCCAGTTCAAAATGGTCCGCCCATTCAGGCCCAAGGTCCGGGTTGGGCGTACTTTCACCGAGCCTAGTGGAATAACGCTGGAACATGGTCGGGAAATGGTTCTTATGCGCGTAGGTGAAATGCAGTTCATGATTGGGGAGCAGGGTGTAGTATATGCCGGCTTCCGCAACCCAGAGTTTCCAGGCCCTGGTTTTTTCTATATAGCCTACAGAGTCCAAGCCAAGTTCCTTGAAAAATTCGTTGCGTTCTCCCCAAAATTCATTGGGTGAAAAAAGGTCAAACCCTAATCCCGCGCTGAGATGTAAGGATGACAGGGGGCTTACGGTGTATGTTGTGGCAAAGGACCATATATCCTCGTTTACGCGGACGCTGAGTTCCTCGCCGGTGAGTCCCTGGTGCTGGTCTTGCCGGAAATTTATCGCGGCTTCGGCCTTGTTCCACTGGTTTATCTCCCAGGCTGCCTCCAGGTGAAAGCCTCCGGTATAGTCGTCGTAGTCGGAATAGGGGTTGTGCATGTCCAGTTCGTAATTAGCCCATGAGCCGTAGTCTATCAGGCGGTTATCGAACTTTTGGAAATAACCCGAGGCTTTGAGGGTAAACGCGTCGGGGGTCCATTCGCCGTTAAGACTGATGGTCTGGCGTTTGTAATAGGGCCATTCCCAGATTTCGTAATCCATGCCATTGACCGCAGGGGGGGAAAAACCCTTGTTGCTGTCTTGATAGATCCAGGTAACCGACAGGTCCAGGTTGTCGGC
>JAISBK010000162.1 GCA_031266255.1 Treponema sp. | reverse complement strand
CCGTCCAGGGTGTAGCATGCACAGGCCCTGATACTACTCAAGGGGAACTCAGGAAGCCCCTTACCCGTTTCTTCATCAGGGGTAAAAATCAGCTCCACCGGACCATGTTCCTGTTCAGGGTGGCTGTGCAGGTATTCTACCGCAGCCATGATCGCGGCAATCCCCGCCTTATCATCTGCTCCCAATAGGGTGGTACCATCGGTATGTATGATAGCGTTACCCTTTTGACCAGCCAGATCCGCATCCTGTGCCGGGTCTAAGACCAGATCCCCTGCAAGGCATATTTTGGCACCGTCATAAACTTCAACCAAGCATGGTTGTACATCCTTACCGGAAACATCATCCGCGGTATCCAGATGAGCCATGAAAGCCAGGGTCTTGCAGGCTTCCTTTCCTGGTGTGGCGGGAATCCGGGCAATCACATAACAATAATCAGTCAGTACTACATCGGTGATCTCCAGACTTTTAAGCTCCTGGACCAGAGTCTTTGCCAATTCCCATTGACCTGGGGTGGAAGGCGTTGCCTCCTCATGGCGATTGCTGGTAGTCCAATACCGGACGTACCGTAAAAAACGGGTAAGTACCGAACTGGTGATCCCCGTATCATCGTGCTGCGTAAACTGCCTATACATCTCGCACTCCTTTTGCTTCTTCTTCCTGGCACCTATCATGTAATGCCTGCTTAATCCGTTCTGGGTCTCCGTCACAGGCTGCAATGATCCCACTGACCGTATCATACCCCAACTGAGACACCCAGGCAGCGGTAAATGCGTATGAGGCATCCAAGTGGGCGGCACACTGTTCTGGATTCGGGGTAAGCAGTTCCACGCATTTTGTACGGAAGAGGAACACCCCCTGGTGTAAGAGGGAGAGGCTTTCCAGCAGCGCGTCTGCAATGAGTGGCAAGAACGGATTAAGTTCAAATTCACCCAGGGATGCTGCCATGGTAATGGCATAATCATTGGCCTGAACCCGTATGGCAGCCTGGATAAGCATCTCAGGGATGACCGGGTTCACCTTTCCCGGCATGATGGTACTGCCCATCTGCAACGGGGCCAGGTTAATTTCCCCGAGGCCTCCCCGGGGCCCTGAGTTCATAAGCCGTAAATCCCCGGCTATCTTCATCAAATTTACCCCCAGGGCTTTGAGTAAGCCTGAAACTTCCACGAACACATCCTGATTCTGGGTAATATCCATAGGATACTCGGCAGCGGCAAGCCCGATACCGGTAAGTTCCCGGATTTTTTCAATGACACCAAAGCGGTACTTCCGTTCTGACTTTTTATCTTTTCTCTCTATATAAGGCTCTAACAAAAGCCCTACCGCGGTACCGCCGAGGTTTATCTGGCGCAGCCGTTCTTCGATCTTGTAGAGCCGCCACCGGTCCCGGGCAATGGCCTGGGCATAAGCGCCGAACTCCGAACCCAAGGTAACCGGTACCGCATCCATAAGTTCGGTCCTGCCCAGCTTTTTGATCCCTTCATATTCCAGTTCTTTCTTTTGTAATGCCTCCTGAAGCTGGGCGCAGGACCCGCTCAGATCCCGCAGGAGGGTGATAGCCGCGATCCGTAAGGCTGTGGGGTACACATCATTGGTAGATTGGCCTCGGTTCACCATATCCAAGGGATGTACCACCTCGTAGGTTCCCGGAGCTTTTCCCAAGATCTTCAGGGCAAGATTGGCAATCACCTCATTCACGTTCATATTGGTGGAAGTGCCTGCACCGCCCTGCAGTGCGTCTAGGATAAACATATCCGCACCCTCCCCGGCAAGCAAGCGGTCGCAGGCGTTTACTATGGCCTTGTATGGTTTGAGCTGCTCCGGGTCGTGTTCCAGACTTGCGTAAGTAAGGGCTGCAGCTTTCTTAACCAGAACCATGGCCCGGATAAGCTGGGGGTGGGTTTTCTTATACCCCAGGGAAAAATTATCCTTGGCCCGGATGGTTTGGATACCGTAGAGCGCATCATCGGGCAGGGCCATTTCCCCAAGGAAGTCCTTTTCAATACGCACGGCTTAGTCCTTGGGTTCCTTGCCTTTCCTCAGGCTCAAGTTCTGCGGCGATATGGGGAAACAGCGCCACACTGCGTTTCAAAATCCCCTGCATATACGCGATGATCGTGCCGTAATTGGTGAATGCAACCCCTTGATCCTGGGCGCATTTTTGACGGTACCGCAGCTCCCGTTCATTGAGCATACAGCCTCCGCAATGGAGGATCAGTTTGTAGGGACTCAGGTCTTCAGGGAACTCGACTCCTGAGGTAAAGGCCCAGGTAAGTTCTTTACCCGTGTAGTTTTTCATCCACCGAGGCAGCTTAACCGTACCGATATCATCACATTGGCGATGATGGGTACAGCCTTCACAAATCAAGACCCGATCTCCGGCCTCAAGTTCATCCAGTACCTTTATCCCTTGTACGGCCTGTAAGAGAAAGCCCTTGTACCGGGCAAAAAGGATGGAAAAAGAGGTGAGGGGAATATCCAGGGGAGTATCGGCAGAGACCTTAGCAAAAACCTGGCTGTCAGTGATGACCAGTTTCGGTTTCTTATCTAAGGGCGCAAGTCGTTCCAGGACTTCCCGCAGTTCAAACTCCTTTACCACGACCGCCACGCCATCAGCTTCAAGAATATCCCGGATGGTCTGCTGCTGGGGCAGGATCAGCCTGCCTTTGGGAGCCGCCTTATCAATCGGGACCACCAGGATCACCAAATCCCCGGGGCCAATAAGATCCCCTACGATCCTGAGCTTAGGCTCTTCGGTGAGGGCCAAGGCCGCGATCCGCTCTTTGAGGGCTTGGATATTCGCTTTGGTCGTGGAGCTGACATAGATTTCATGGTCCCCAACCGATGCAGGAACCGGAACGCCTGCCAAGAGATCGCTTTTATTGTAAACCAGGATATACTTAAGCTGTTTATCCTGGAACACGCGGATAAGCGCTTCATCTGCCGGGGTTTTTCCCAGGGTTCCATCGATCACCAGCACTGCTACATCGGTTTTGTTTAATACCTGTTTTGCCCGGCGTATCCGAAGCTCACCCAAAGCCCCTTCATCGTCAATGCCGGGGGTGTCAATAATCAGCACCGGCCCCACCGGGAGCAATTCCATGGCCTTATACACCGGGTCGGTGGTGGTGCCCTTGATATCCGAGACGATCACCAGATCCTGGCCGGTTACGGCATTGACCAGACTCGATTTTCCCGCGTTACGCCTGCCGAAAAAACCAATATGTACCCGTTCGCTCGAAGGGGTTTCATTTAATCCCATGTGTTTCCTCTCCTATTCCGTCAGATCTGAGGGAATATCCCCAGAACAGGCTGTACTCTTACTATAGCCCTCGGAAAAAGGGAGCGCAAGTAAGCGCCCATAGGAGATAGGCGGGCTCCTTGGAATGAACCTGCCGCATCAGTTTTAGGGTGCTAGGCTCCACGCTTGCCTTGGCTGGGTCATTGAATGATTTTAAAAGTATGAAGTTATTGCATAGAGTGCATCGTAATCGTTGTATTTTTTTACGCTTTTTTTGTTTTTTTTCTAAAACATACTAGACACAAGAAAATTAAGGTGCTATATTATCTTATAGATAAAGACGAACCCGCCAAGTAGGTGGGCATCTTACTAACCATGGGGTTCTAAAAAATAGCAATGGTACGTTGCTATAAAAAAGGTAGTATTACTGTCGTGAAAGATTATTTTTTATGTCAGAATAGATTAGTTTGCCCCCCCCCTGTTATTATTATAGTATAGTTTCGTTTTTATATAATCCTATAAATCGATATTCCCTGTCTTTGAACCATGCGGGTTTTGGTGGATGGTTCAAATTTTTGAACCGATATATGAACAAAAGTACTGCGGCAATAGGACCCCCGACGTTTCCTTGCGACAGCGGGTTATCGGATA
>JAISBK010000152.1 GCA_031266255.1 Treponema sp. | reverse complement strand
GGACGCAAGTACCGGCGGAGTTTCACCAGGACCTCTTCCCTATCCAGGGGTTTACCTAGGTGATCGTTCATACCTGCTTCGAGGCACTTTTCAATGTCTTCCCGAAATACATTGGCGGTCATGGCCACAATGGGGATCTGCTTGGCCTTAGGCGTCCCGAGGCCGCGAATACGCCGTGCAGCTTCGTAGCCATCCATATCCGGCATCTGCACATCCATGAAGATCAGGTCATACGTATCCGGTGCCGCACTGAACATCCTGAGCGCCTCAACCCCGTTATTCGCGCAGTCAATGGCCAGCAAGACCGGTTCCAGAAGGGCCAATACAATCTCTTGATTAATTTCCACATCCTCGACTAACAGCACCCGATACCCTTCAAAAGTATCCAGAACACGGGGGGCTTCATCCGTAAGACGCGTATCAATGATCCCCAGACACTCATTGATGCAATCCACAATGAGGGATGGGAACAGGGGTTTGGGCAGGAATTTATCCACCCCTGCGTTTTTAGCTTCCTCCTCTATCTCGCTCCATTGGGTAGCTGAAATCATAATAACCACTGATTTATCCTGATAGGTTTGTTTTATTTTGCAGGAAAGGCTTATCCCGTTCATACCGGGCATGTTCCAATCCACAAAATAAAGATCATAAGAACCATTGCGCTGTATGAGGTCCAGGGCCTCTTCACTCCCGGATGCCATAGCACAGGTAATACCCAAACCGCGGATAATGTCTCCGAAGTAGCGCCGTATCTCCGCATCATCATCCACCACCAGGATCCGTATGGTTTTCCAATCCACCCCAGGGTTGAGGAGACAACTCTGCCGCGCCTTTTGCCCGCGTTTTACCTGGATGGTGAACCAAAAGGTAGACCCGTGGCCCAACTCGGATACAACCCCAATTTCACCTTCCATAAGCAAGACAATGCGTTTGGATATGGCAAGTCCAAGCCCGGTACCGCCGAACTTACGGGAGGTACTGCTTTCGGCTTGCTGAAAAGAGGTAAACAACCGGGTTTGCTGTTCCGAAGAAATGCCGATTCCCGTATCCCTTACGGTGAACCGGATGGTACAGAACCCATCTGCTTCGGTTACCAAGTCTGTTTGCAAGGCTATGGAACCTTGTTCCGGGGTGAATTTCACCGCATTGCTCAACAGATTGGTGAGTACCTGGGCCAGCCGCTGATCATCCCCTATCACATACCGGGGGATCTGCTTCCCAATCTGTACGGTAAAATTCTGCTGCTTTTCATCAACCCGGAAGCTGATGATATTGGCCACATTCCTGAGCATCTTCTCAAAATCAAATTCTACGATAGAAAGTTCAAACTGATTGGCCTCAATCTTGGACATATCCAGGATATCATTAATAACGCCCAGCAGATGTACCGAAGCGTCCTCTATCTTCTTCAAACAATAATCCTTGCGTTCGGTATCAGAAGCGTCTTTCGCGAGGGAGGTCATGCTGATGATTGCGTTCATGGGCGTCCGCATTTCGTGGGACATATTGGAGAGGAAATCACCTTTGGCCCGGCTGGCTGCTTCGGCCTGTTCACTCGAATGGGTCAAGGCTTGGGTCGTTTCATTCCGCATAACCGCATTTGCCAACAATAAGCTCCCGGAACGCAAAATCGCTGCTTCATCCTTGGAAAAATAACGCTCCTTATGGCAGTCGGTAAAACTGAGAAAACCCCAAAACCCATCCTGCAAAAATACGGGAATCACCAGAATGGATTGGATACCGTATTGACGCAGCCGTCTCTGTTCAAGGGGGGTGAGATCCTTCACCGGGCTGTTTATACATTCCCCCAAGGAAAAGCGTGTTTCCCATTCGGGAAAGGTGGTGGTATCGGAACGTTGAAACGATGTACGGTTGTTCGGGAGCATTGCCGGTTGTACCGCCATATCCGGATCAAACCAACAAAAGATCTGCGTGTACTCGTGGGGTCCACGGGGTACCAGGTTTTTCCAGATATAGAGGCGATCAATAGTAACACTCCGGGCCATCATCTCCATGCCCCGGTATATCGCGTCATTGAACTGGTACAGGTCAGAAGCCAACAACAGAGAAGCCGCATCATTTATCGTATGCAGGAGCCTGCCCTGCTGGATAAGCTCGGAGGTCCGTTCGCGTACCGTTCGTTCAAGGCGCTTACCTTCTTGTCTGCGGCGGAGGAACAGCGCCAGCAGTAAGGTAAAGAAACCAAACATAAGCGTGGAAGCCCCGATAAACCAAGGAAGTTGTACCTGGGCCATTTTTCCCCGGTAATCAAAGACCCGTCGGGTCCAACTTTCGGATATGCGTTCCGTATCAATAAGCTCCAGGGTCTTAGATACGATGGAACATAAGACCTTCTCGTTCCTATTGAACCCAAAGGTGGATCCCACCGGGTATTGAAATACCAGATTGAGCTTGAAACCTAAATGTTCTTGCACATTGGTTACATGGAGGAGCTGGTTCCTCGTAGCCATCACCAAGTCTACCTCCCCCTGTTCCAGCGCCTTAAACGCCGTATTAGTATTGGCATATTCCGTGGTATACCGATGATTCGGAAACCAGCTATGAAAGATATCCGCATGGGCAGTATCCTGCATAAGCCCAATCCGGGCATATAAGACCTCGTTTATAGGGATATCCGGATATTCAGACCGGGATATCAAGGTATAGTAATCGGTCTGATAGAAAACCGTAGGCCAGAGGAAGCGGCCTTCCCGTTGGGGAGAACGGATCAGCTCAGAAATCATAAGCGCATCTCCCCTTTCAAGCAAAGCCATCAATTCCGACCATTCGACGTTCGTCTTATGTCCCACGGTAAAGGTCAGATCCGTAAGTTCCTGAATCTTGGCAAGCACATCAAAAGCCATTCCTTGCCATGTTTTCTCCTGGTTGTTATAAAAACTGACCGGATAATTGTCGTATTCTGCGGCTATGGGAATGGGGCTATTGGTACGTATCCGTTCCCGGATATAGTTCCGTTCTTCCTCATTGAGCCGGCTCGCTAGTTTATAGCGCAGATAATCCTGCTGCCCCTGGTTATACATCTTGTTGAATTGGTACTTTGCGCCATGGGTTAAGGCTTTGTCAACAACGGATATAAGGGATGTAAGCTCAGGATTTTGGGTTGCCATGGATACCGAGCCATATATGAGGGGAAAAAACTCCCGGGTAATGGTATCTCCATAGGCATCAAACACGGCTTCGGCGCTGCTTTGATGCAAAAAAGCGTCTATTTCATTGTTTTTGAGCATTTGGTATGCGGTTTGGTACTGGTCAATAAAAAAAGCTTCGAAGGGATAGGTTTCCAACGAGGCAATGCGGATGTATGTAGCCGAATGTTTCAAGAAGGCATACCTCAGGGGCCGGGATTTGGCGATGCTTGATAACTCAGGGCTATCCGCGAGGGTCGTGTATTTGAGGGGATATTCGGCTATGACGCCGGTCATATAATAGCGGCTGCTGTGTTCAGCGGTAGAGATCAGGGCCCCTGAAAAATCAATGTCCTGGGATTCAAGGCCCGTAAGAAGGGCATTCCAGTCGTATATGACCGGTTCAAAGGGTATACCAAATAGATCCGTAAGCCATCTGCAGAAGTGGGCGGAAAATCCTTCAATAACGCGGTCTTCAGCATAAAAGGTTTCAGCAGTCAGGGTCATACCATAGACAAACCTAGTCCGCCGGGATCGCAAGGACTCAATGGCCGCGATCTCTTCTGCACTCACTTCAGGGATGTCCTGGTAAGCAGTATACAGGGGATATTCCTCGTGTTCCTGAATTAGGGGTTTCTGCGTACAGCCGAGTATTCCTAAAAGGAGGAGCCCGGCTATGAATATACCGAGTATTGTTTTGATCGTGCTCATATACACCTGCGGTGGGCGAGGTGGGAGCGGCGTTATATGAAGGTGCGACGTACGTCCCTCCGTTCCTACTGCTAGCGAACAAGTGCTATGCCCCAATATTTGGATAGCACTCTTCACAAGAGACAGGAACGAAGGGACGTATACCGCACTTGATACAACACCGTACTCAAGTTAAAAAAGATGAGCGAGGGTGCGGGGGGTAAGGCCCAGGGCTTCCGCTACTTGGCTTGCAGGGCCGGATTCACCGAAACGATCGATAGAGCAGATATCTTCAGGCTTGGCCCACCGTTCCCAACCGGTTTTGACCCCGGCCTCGCAACAGATAACCCGTACCCCTGGGGGTATGATGGCCTCCTGGAGCGCTTTGGGTTGAGCCTCAAACCGTTCCCTGCTTATCATGGACACTACCCGTACATGCTTCTGAACCTGGTTTGCCGCTTCCAAGGCTAGACTGACTTCAGAACCAGTGGCAATGAGCACGACATCAGGCTGTTCAGTTCCCTTTTTCACCAGGTAGGCACCGGTGCGGATGGTGTTTTTCCAATCTGGGTCTTCTTTGGGAAATACTGGGAGGTTTTGCCGGGAGAGCGCCAGGATCGTAGGGCCGTCTTGCCGTTCCAGGGCCATGGCCCAGGCTTCAACTGTTTCTTCAGCATCTGCAGGCCGCAGCGTGAGAAGCCCCGGAATGATACGGAAAGAAGCCAAATGTTCTATGGGCTGATGGGTAGGACCATCTTCTCCAACAAAGATCGAATCGTGGGTAAGCACATAGATGACCGGCTGCTTCATCAAAGCTGAAAGCCGGAGCGCAGGCCTGAGATAATCGGAAAAGACCATGAAGGTAGCACAAAAGGCCCGCAGTCCGCCGTGGAGACTGATACCGTTGGAGATCGCCGCCATAGCAAACTCCCGGATCCCAAAATGAATGTACCGGCCGCCCCGATTCGTGGGACTGTACACCCCTGCATTGGGGATACCCACGGCATTGGGGCCTTTGAGATCTGCAGAACCGCCCACCAGGTTGGTATTGGCTGCGGCCAAGGCTATCAGCGCCTTGTTCCCCGCAGACCGGGTAGCCAGGGTATCTCCTTGGGCAAAACAGGGGAGCGACTCAAAGGTAAGGGTACCTGCATAGAAGCGATCCCATTGCGCCCGCTTATCCGGGTTTTCTTGGGACCAGGCTTGGAATGCTTCTTGCCAGGACTGATGGATCTGTTTCCATTCAGCTTGTTTGGCGGTGAAATACTCCGCTGCTTCAGGGGCAACATAAAAATCTCCCGGAATACCCAGCAAGGCTTTGGCAGCAGCCACTTCTTCAGCCCCCAAGGGCGCACCATGGACATCCGGGGTGTTCTGCTTATGAGGGGCCCCTTTACCGATAATTGAGCGCAGAATGATGAGGCTAGGCTTATGGGTCTCTGCTTTGGCTGCTGCGGTGAGCCGGGCTAGGTCCTCAAAATCATACATAGAACCCTGAAGCACCTGCCAACCGTAAGCCTCGTAGCGTTGGGCCACTGATTCGGTAAAGGTCAGGTTGGTACTGCCGTCAATGGTGATCTGGTTGGAATCGTAAAACACGATGAGTTTACCCAACTCAAGATGACCTGCCAGGGAACTGGCTTCTGCAGAAACCCCCTCTTGCAAGCAGCCATCACCGACCAAGACGTAGGTATAATGGTCTACGATGGTTCGGGTCTTGGTGTTAAACCAGGCAGCCATCATGGTTTCGGCTACGGCCATGCCCACCGCGGTGGCGATACCCTGCCCCAGGGGACCGGTGGTGGTTTCAATCCCTTGGACAAGCCCATATTCAGGATGCCCTGCAGCATGAGAACCGATTTGACGGAACCGCTTGATATCCTCTAGGGTCATATCCCTATATCCCGCCAGGTACAACAGGGAATACAGGAACATGGACCCGTGACCTGCGGATAATACAAAACGGTCCCGATCCGGCCACGCAGGGTCCTCAGGAGCATGCCGAAGCGCTGCGCCATAGAGGAATGCTCCCAACTCTGCGGCTCCCAAGGGGAGTCCTGGATGCCCTGAATTGGCTTTTTGAATAGCGTCCATTGAAAGCCCCCGTATACTAAGGGCGATTTTTTCCAATGCCTTGATGTTCATAGTGATACTCCGCTGGTTCATATAGTATGCGGTGGATAACCGCTTAGTTTAGTATACTCGAAATGCCCTATTCTGTCTTGGTACTTACATTAGTGGTTTTGCTATGGTATAGTAGGGTTTATGGTCAATCGTAATTTTCGATGCAGGTAGCCAGGTGAGTCCATGAGAGTATACTTTCTTTGTTTTTTGAGTATCTTCATCTTTTTTCAATCTATTTTTGCTCAAACCAATCCACCTAATCCTGATACCTCGAGCATGAGTGGTTTGCAAAATTACCGGACCGGCCGGGATCTGGAAGGGAAAAACCGCATGGATGATGCTATGGAGTATTACAATCGGGCAGTACAGATTTGTGTAGACGAGATATCCCGAAACATAGCTACCAGAGATACCTATGCGGTGTTTACCTGGACCTTACAGCGTCAAAAAAAATATGCTGATGTAATCACCTGGGGGCAACGGGGCCTTCAAGTGTACCCTAATGATTACCGTGTCATAGAAACCATGGGAGAGGCCTATTTTTATCTTAACCAGTATGACCGCTCCCTGGTGTCTATGCAGCGGTACGTCAATGCCTTTCCCCAAGGAGACCGGGCTTCGGTGGCCTATTTCTTCATTGGAGAGATATTTAGGATCCAGGAGAAATTCTACCACGCGGATATTGCGTATACCGCGGCTGTCCAGTTGGAACCGAATATCCCCCTTTGGTGGTACCGTCTTGGCACGGTAAGGGAAACCTTGGGTGACTTTACCACAGCAATAGAAGCCTATGAACAGGCCCTCAGACTCAATCCTGAGTATCGGGAAGCCCTGATAGGTTTAGCCCGTTCGAGAAGATAGTTTCTCCTGTATCTAAACCGTATTGCTCATCTTTTAGAAAAAATTGTAGAAGGTTTCTTTGAGGTGACTTACCGATAGGGTCTGGGATTTGGTGAGAGGTATCGTGCTTAGGGTATTGAAAATACGATTAATCTGGAGTTGAAGGCTGGTTTTATTGATGCTGATCAATATCAGAAAATCATATACTTTCCGGTCGAGGTCGGGGGTAACGCCGTCTTCTTTAAAATACTGTTTCAAGACCCAGAAATCAGCTTCTTGAGTCGCATCGGTATACTCGGTATTGAACGCCGCCTTGATCAGCGCCTCGAAAAAACGGCCGTATTCACCTTCCGGGCTGGATGTTATGGTCTTGGTTAGACGGGACAGGATCCGGGAAGCAACTAACCCGGAGAGGTCTTTAGAAAGGATGAACCCAGAAGACCATTGCTGTAAGATATTAAAGTTGGTTCCCGCAAGTTCACCGATGAAGATATAGGCATCCTGATATTCGGGGAGCCTTTCTATCCCAGGAACCCTTTCATTTTCATCCTCATACAGGACTACCCATTTGGGGATGTCCTGTCCTGAGGCTTGGGTCTTGTGGTCAATAATTTCATATAATTCGAGTGATACTGCCGGCTGGGACGCGATCCAGGGGATATACACCTCAGGTTCTCCGGCACAGGCCCCAAGGAGCGTGAGGGTGATAAGGCTGGTAAAACCCAGGTTACTTGGTATAGTATGACGCATTGCCTAGAACGCCTCAGCCAGGACTTCGTTTTCTAGGGATATGATGGAGACGGATTCACTATCAAGGGCTGACCATTCGGTGTTTTGAGGGGGATTGCTCTTGGTAAAGGTTATACCCACTTCATTGAAAATCGCCACGAATGGGGAAGATGTCTTAGCATCTGGTATAAGGTCAGAGAGTGCTGTTTCCGAGCCAAACTGAAAGGTCCCGTTCCCGCTTATGGGGGTGGATAGGGTGATGGTACAGGGCTTTGATTGCATATCCATATCTTCCAGGTAAGCTTGAGCAGTAACCTGGGTTTTCTGGATCGTAAAGTTCAAACCAAACGTAACAAAATCCCTGGTTTGTAGGACAGGTATACTTTCGGACGGTAAGTCCTCAGTATTCTGAAATAGCGCTTCTTCATGGGATAGATCTCCTCTCCTGAGCCTGAGGATCAGGGTTTTTCCATTAAAGGAGAGGTCCATATCCAGGGCTTCTGAGAAAGTTGTATCGCTTATAAAAGCCGCCTTAAAGATCGTTCCTGGGGCAAGGAGTACTGCATGGAAAAGGATCTGCCCTGAGCCTTGTTCATCATCAGCTAGGAGAAAAGAAGAACTGGGCAACAGATATATATCCTGAGGTCCTATGGAAAGCCCATAAATACTCCCGTAGGGCGACCAGTGGGGCGGCTGATTATGGGAACGGAGACTTCTTGCCGGGTCCTTGGGTCCATGTGCGTCCAGCAGGTTGTTCTGGAATTGATACCAGTAGGTAAACTGATCCGCCTGGTCAGAAAAATACCCTGGTATTTCACTCTTAACCGATACAGGCAAGGATAATTCCTTTGCTTGTCCGTAAATGGGTATATTCTGGGGAGGTTTGAAGGGAAACAGCGCCGCTTTTATGGTATAAAACCCGGTCCGTTCCGGAGCTTGCCAGAATAGATACCGGGCACCTTCAGACAGTTTCCCCTCGCTGATACGATTTTTCCCGCTATACCAGACTATATAGGGATCAATCCGGGTATCGGCGCTGACCTGAGCTTCAAACAGTACCTTGATCTCAGGGGGTACAAAATGAGCAGTTTTGGAAAAACCAGGAAGATACCGCTGAATATCCGCTAATTTGAACAGGGCATCTCCCAGGAAATACACTGGAAGTTCAATAGTGGCAAGGACTAACTTTTCCCCAAGAACCTGGAAAACCATGGTATATTGTCCAATTTCCAAAGATTCGGTAAGTTTGTATGAAGGAAGATCCTGATCCAAACGAGCTACGGAAATCACGCGGTCGCTTACTCCAGGGGCGAGCGTGCGGTTTCTGCTTTCGGATTTTTCCAGTACGAAGATGTCGGGGATATCAGGGTTGAACACCGGTTCAGGCAGAAGCGGATATTCCAGGAATTCCGGCTCATCTTGTACCAAAGATATAAGTTCCCCTTCGATAATCACCGGGGCTTCCTCTATCGCCGGAACCTCCTCTTGGGTTCCTCCGGTTTCCGCAGGCAGTTCCGGTGTGATTACCCCGGGCGGGTCTGAGACTGGTTCAGATGCAGATGTTTCCTCTAACCAAGGGGCAACCTCTGGTTCCTGAACTACTTCTGGTTGGACAATCACCGGGATTTTCACCTCCGGAGTTTCGGTTACCGGAACCTCGACTATCGGAGTTTCATTTTTTTCCTCTTCCACCGGTACTTCCGGCTCAGGGATCCACGGGACGACGGGGCTCGTTTCCGGGCTTGGGCCTACCGGGGCAGGTTGGGGTGGTGTTTCTACGCTTTCTGGGGGGCTGGTAAGCCCTGGAGTGAGGGTATACCAGATCCGCTGGCTTATGGCTTGTCTTGAAGAGTTCTGTAAAAAAACCGCCAGTCCCCGGATATCCGGATCATTAACCAGAGAATTAACAAAATACGGACGAATCGTATCATTGCTTCTTATGATCGAACATTCACTGAGGGAATAGTTGTTGATATAGGCATTTACCTCGTAGTACTGCCCGGTTGAAAGAACCGTATCCATTCCTCCGTTACAGGCAACAAGCCAGCAAATCCAAAGGAAAGGTGCACCATAGAAGATGCTGAGGAGACGATAGAACTTTGAGATGCAGCCGCATCTCCGGTTAAGCGTACCCATATCGGTTCAATAAGTATACCAGGAAAAACCCTGGATTTCAACTTTTTTCCTCTTAAATTATATAATTATGCTTTTTGGGAGCTTACCCGACCCCTCGAAAGAAGGCTTCATGGATCCCTCAACGTATCCACGTTATTGAGCAACGAAAGGGCTGCTCCCATAAGGGCATGGATATACGGGGGTTTGCCCATGTTTTGAAACACCTCTTGTATGGGGACTAAGGTTACCTCCACATATTCATCTTCGTCCAGATCCTGCTGTTTTAAAGGTTTTAGATCTTCAGCGATAAAGAAATGGACTCGGTTGGCCATGATTGCAGGATTGGGGCTGTATACCCCTAGGCTTCTGATGGTTCCTGCATCATAGGCGGTTTCTTCCCGCAATTCCCGTGCAGCGGCGGTTTGCGGGTCCTCTCCCTTTTCAAAAACCCCGCCGGGGAATTCCAGGCTTAATTCCTTTGCCCCATGCCGCCATTGCCGCACCATGACAAACGCTTTACCCCGAGGGGTGGTGAGAACCGGGACCACAATGGCCCAATCCGGAGCATCCAGGACCGTAAAAAGACGCAATTGCTGGTCAGGGGATCGGCAGGTACTTTCCCAGATCGAAAAGATAGGGCAGGTGAAAACCTTTTGGCGGGCTTCTTCGTTCCACACCAAATGGGTAGTATGAGCATCCATACTATTAAACATAGTCTTTTATGGGGGATTCGTATAGCAACCAAATGTATTACCCAATAGGTTGTTCTGTTTTTGTTGTAATTCGTTTTAATATAAAGCATTAGATAATTTTTGATAAGAATTCAGGTATACTATAGAAATAGCCATATATTCTCCAATTCCCATGTAAAAGTATCACAAAAAACTACAAAAAGCGCTTGACAACTACCATATTCAAAGGTAAAATTATTTAGTTTATTTTCATAGTTACACACTATCCTTTGTGTAAATTTTTAATTTTGTTTTTTGGGGGCAGGTATGGCAGATGAAGTACAAATAAAGCCGGAGCAAAAGACAGATGCGGTCTCAATAAGCATCAAAAGTTTTGATGGATCGGGGTTTAGTCTTAGTTATCACACGCTTCATAATAATAATCCGAGCAAAAATAACAATTATGTAGCCGTTTGGAGTTCCGATAACGGCACCGTTGATCCTGGTTGTGCACCGCTGGTTTCATCCTTGGTCGAATCATCAGAAACGAATGGCAGCATATATGTTGCCTGCGAACTGCGCGAAGGAAGTTATGTGGTTGGCTATTCTCAAGTAGGAGAGCCAAAGGCCGGCGCCGTCAATTTAAGCGCGACCTGTGCCATTCCGGTGGCTTCTCCGCCGAATGACGATGGAGCTTCCGGTATAACTATGTCCATTGACAGTATCGGTAACGCCTATAGGATTCAATATCAGGCCGTTCCCAATATGGATTGCGGAACAAACGGCAACTGGATAGGCATTTGGAAAAAGGACGATGTTTTAACAGTGGCGAATTTGTACATCAAACCGATAGAGAAAGCCTCCAGCGGGGGGACTCTTGTGCTTAATGACGCTCCTTTTGTAAGAGGAACCGCTTATCAAGCAGGATTCTTTATGTCCGGTTATAACAACGGCAAGCCTAACGATGCCGCGCTCAATACGGTCGCGGCTATATTAAGTTTCGCAACCGATTAAATTCGTCATTCCGTTCGAAAAATTTCGCAGGTGTTTGAAATGGCAAAGTAGGAAAGACGGCTTTTATCGTTGTTGTTAATTGATAAGGGATAAAAGCCGTTTTTAAAAGGATGTTTAATGCCGAATATTGTATATAATCAAATTAAGGATTATAGAATCTATCAGGCGGGGACGCAAAATCCGGGCGCGTATTTCGTGTTGTCAGAAGGCATCGGTCTTCCGAAATCCATAAAATTAAATGACGCCTTGACCAATACAAATTACACGGGTGTTTTTATTTTTTCAAATCCACCGTTGGCGTGCGAGACTCCCAATGCGATTTTGAATCTTGCGGATAAAGCGCTTGCCTCGATAAAAAGTACGGCCTATTCCGCTAAAGGCATGGTATGGGTTAAGTCCGACAATATTTCGGCAATATGCCCTTTGAAAGATGACGGTTCGTCATTAAGCGGATCTTTTTATTTTGATATATATCCCCTTCCAAACAAATTGGAGTTTTCGGCGCAGAACGGATTGCAGGTATATCTTAATAATGAAACCGCGCTTGCATTTAAAGCGCCTCTGAACAGCGGGAGTTTCAGCTTTTCGACAAGGGTCATTGGAAATATTCACGACGCAAGCATCGGTTTTACGGATGAAAACGCGGGAGTTTTGATCTTCTGCGCCGATATATCGTTTTCCGATTTTATCAATGACAACTCCCCTGATTTTTCTCCAGGTTTCACTTTTGTTTACGGAGATGATCGACAAATCATGCTTCCCTTTATAAACTCATCCGGGGATAAGACATTTTCATTTCAGTTTTATTTGAATCCCTGCGATATTGCCGGATCAAAAATGTTATTTACCAGGCAAGCGTCATTTAAAACATACTATAAAACGATATATAATGAAGAAGTTGTATTGAATACCCTGATAAACAATTCAGGGTTTGGATTTTTCGTTCCGCAGATTAAAGGAAATACGTTCGTATCCGTTCCTATTGGCGATTATTCCGTCAATTCGGATGTAAAACTTATGTGCGGATTAAGCGGCGTTGAATTTATAAAAATAAAAAAAGACGGTATACTATCCTTTGTACCGCATCAACCCGCGTATGCGGATTGTTTCCCCGTAAAATCTCTAACAATTGATGACTTCGTAAATCCCCAGGGAAAGGATTTATTCAATAATACCTATTTGGTTTCGTGGGTTTCAATAAACGCGCCTTATTTTTCCCAGCCTACGGAATCTCCTTATTACGGCGGAACGGCCTCCCTGTTGACAAATGCCGAAACTGCAACTTCGATAAACGGGTTAACCTTCCCTTGCGCGCCGTACTTCGGATTCAAAGGAGATGTTCCGGTCATGGAACAGTTTGAGCTGCAGCTTGTTTCCGTAAAACGCTCAAACGTAATAAACAATCATACCGTAAAACAGATTAAAAGCTCCTCCCCAACAGTAAAAAACATTGCAACTCCAAGCGGTTACCTCGTCGGCGTGGATACGAATGGTAATTGGAACAATATAAACCTCGCATATTCCGGTTCTGGAATCCTTGGGTTTGAAAATCCAGGCTCTTATTTGATACAATGTTTTAAGACTTCCGGTATGTTTTTGGTTGCCGCGGACAGCACCAATATCGGAACCTTTAACAATTCGGCATCCCTGCCCGGAGGCTGGAGTTTTAAGTTCGATATAGGCGGCGACTGTCATTACAATGATTATGCTAATATAATGATTGTTAAAAGCGGAAAAGGAAAAATTTATGATCCTGGAAATGTGAGTAACAGTCTTGTGGCAAATCCGTCCTTTTGGATAATGCGGGATGAATTTTCCTCGCCAAATCACAAACAGGAACAGCAGACAAATCTTTCAAATTGGCTGATATCCTATTTTAAAGATATATCGGCTCAAACAAGCGGGTATTTTGAGAATATCAAATCCATTGCAGGGGATGAAAACTGGCAGGGGATACTATTTTTGAATGTTTCGCTTTCCTCGCTTCCGGAAGAGCTTCAATGCCTTACGGCGGGACTTCCTCAAAATACCCTCCTGTCTCTGCATCATTTTGGTGCAAGAGTTACGCCGTTAAAGAGTTCGGTGGTAGGTCCCGTAAATGACGGCTATTCTTCATTTTTCGGACTTATCTATTATGATTCCTCCGATAACGCGCCGGTACATACGGGGGGCGATTATGATTTTACGCTTCTTGAACTTAAAGCCTTGTTTGAAAACAGCCGGCTGTCTCAATTTGAAAGCTCGGCGCAGCTCTTTGTCAACAAGCTGTTCGGACAAAATCCCGACGTGTCCGGTTTGGTTTTACTGAAAGGTTCGGTGCAAAATAATAACGGCACGCCCTGTTTCAAGCTCGTTTCCAGCAGTTCAAACGTATTTTCGTTTTCAAATCCGCCGTTTACCCAAATTTCAATTGACGGCGCCGAAATGTCAACGCTTAAAACCGGCGATTATGTATTTTCCCTTAACGGTAAAATCATGACCGCAAAGCAGGATATTGATTTATACTCTTTTGATAAACTTGTATTTAACGGATACAAATTAAAATTGTATGCCGGTTCATTTACCCTTGATTTTTCGGAAATTACCTTTGACCCCAAAAACAGCGTTGAAAGAAGCGGGAGTCTGTGTGCGGATTTTTCTTTGTCCTTAAAAAACATGGTAAACTATGCTAAGGATACAACGCCTGAAAGCTTGGGCTATTCCCCGGTTGTTATTGATAATTTCACGAACGGCGTTTTTAGCGGCGATTGGTCCGGCTTATGTTTTAACGCGGTTCTTGGATCCCTGGGAAAACTCTCAACCGCCTCGTATCTTAACGCCTCGATCCTGCTTGCTTGGGACGGCAGCGGGCATAATTACGCGGGAATCGCCCTCCCGCGGTTTGCGTCCTTTCAGAACATAATCGACGCTTCTCTTTCGCAGGCGCGTATCATGCTGAACAAAAAAGGCCGTATTGTGCTTGCCCTGACCGGTATTTCTCTGAAAGTATTGGGGCTGCTGAAACTGCCGCCTAACGGTAGTATTTCCGCGTATCTGTTTGGTGAATCAAAACAGCAGAACGGTACGGGCTGGATTGCCCTATACAAAAAGGAGGCTGAATAATGGGTTTGCTTGAA